>DYLU01000057.1 GCA_020721905.1 Leptospira biflexa
TTTGGAAAAAAAAAAATTGCAAATACAACGGGAAAAAAATTTTATATAAATTAACACAAGAGTATGTTTACAGTAATTTTTGAATGGATTTACCCTTTTTAGCACATTAAAGTTTAATCTCATTTTGTGTATATAACAGGACACCATTTATTTTTTTAATTGTAAAAAAGAATTGAAAAATTTTAATTGGGGATTTTTTATAGTGTATAATCTTTTAAAGGGTATCAGAATGACAGATTATTCACATGCTAAAGATGCAATAATTGAAAAAGTTGAAGGGTATGTGTTTGATACAATACTAGCACGCGGCCATTGCCCTGTGATTCAGTGGGAATATCCTGAGTTTCAGAGTTTATGCCCTGTGTCGGGCAGACATGATCAGGGAACATTAATACTTGCTTATGAACCAAAAAATTTACTTTTAGAAAGCAAATCAGTCCGTGATTATCTAAGTGCGTGGCGGAATAAATCAATATGGCAGGAATACGTTACTGATGTCATTGCACAGGACCTGTTCAATGCTATCAGGCCAAAATGGCTTACAGTTGAGATTCAGTGGGCGCCACGAGGTGGAATATTTGCCACTACCACATCTGTAAAAGGGAAAAAGTAAATACAGGGCACTATGATAGCTGAATACATAGCAGGTGTTGATATCGGCGGAACAAAACTTATTACAACTATTGCCGATGCCACAGGTATAAAAGCACGGGTTTACCAGCACACGCAATTGCAGGGTGATACTCTAACAATTCCCAAACAGGTTTATTATTTGATTCAGAAAACAGCTGAGTATGCCGGTATTCACCATGAAGAAGTAAAAGCAGTTGGTATAGCTACCTGCAGCCCTTTTGAAAAAAAGGGAAAGTATAAAGAGATAGTTGCCCCAAATCTTTGCGGTGGATTAGCAGGCAATGAACATTTACCTAATGACTGGACATCGATACCGCTTGAAGAATTTATGTCAGATTTATATCAAAATGTAGTTATTGAGAATGATTGTGTGGCAGCTGTTGTGGCAGAAAAACTTTTTGGTGCAGGAAAAATGTACGATAACCTGGTGTATGTTACCTGGAGTACCGGTATTGGTGCAGGTGCGTATGTTGATGGGCGGCTCATAAGAGGTAAAAATGATAATGCTCCTCATTTTGGTCATATCTTTATTGCTGAGGATGGTCCTCAATGTGGTTGCGGAAACTACGGGGATTTAGAGGCGATAGCATCTGGTACAGCAATTGCCCGTGATTACGGGGTCCGCTCTGCAAAGGAAGTCTTTGACAACTATCGCAGGGGTGATACAAAGGCCATTCACATAGTACACCGGGCTGCACGAAATTTTGCGCGGGGACTGGCTTCACTCAATGCATTATTTGATACGGAATACATTGTGTTAGGCGGCAGCGTCATGAACGACAGCGATATTCTGCTGCCTCTTATACGGGAAGAGTTCTATACGTCATTCCCCGTGTTGTCAAAAAACGTTATAATAGAAAAAAGCAGTTTGTTTGAATATATTGCTGACATATCCGCATTGTCACTTGTCATGCCTGCTTCATGGATAGAATCATGGAGAGCAGGTTCGCAGTGGAAGCAGGCTCCTGCATTAATCAAACTGTAATACTATGTTACATAGTCGTTCAAAACTTCAGACTGTTCCCAAAGCAGGCATATATCACATTTCATAAGGATACAATATATCCTGATTTATGTGGGAAGTGACACTGGCACAATACTATTTATTCAATGAATCATAAATTTAAAGAAGTTTATCTATTGAATTGTGAATATTTAAAAATGATGTCATTTCGGTAACGGTGAAGGTTCGTTTAATCTTTTCATTAACCCCAACAGTTGCATACAGTATCCTGTTCTTCTTGCAGTATAACCGTATTGAAACCAGTATTCCCAATCCCGTTGAATCAACGTAATCAACTTTTGAAAGGTCAATGATAATGCGCTCTTTTTTTTCTTTTTCAATAAGTGAAATGATATTTTTGTCAGTATCTAATGCCTGAGGGGATATTAATTCTCCTTCAATGGATATAATCAGCACTCTGTCTTTTATTTCATGTTTGATATTCATTTTACTAATCACCTCCGGTACACAATTTCCATAGTAAATCCTTCCCCGCAGGAGAATGTGAAAGAACTATTAAAGAAAATCAAGCATTATTTATTATAGCAGTGATTTCAAAAACTCATGCAGTGTATTATTTTTAAAAGCTTTGACGGCCTGTTCAAGAAGCCTTTCATCGGTAACTATCGCTTTTAGTATTTCACTTCGTTGGCCTGATGTAAGATTGCGGTAGCTTTCTTTTAGCATTGTACGTGCTTCATTCAGCGCATCCAGTGTTATTTCTATATCCTGCGGGATGCTTTGCTCAATAAGCCTTCGGACTTTTGCTGCCATAGCTGGCGATGCGCCTTGTGTGGAAACAGCAACTAAAAGCTTGCCGCGTGTAAAAAACGACGGCACATAAAACGATGAGTTATCGGGATCGTCCACGGCATTTATAGGAATATTTAAAGCTGATGCTTCATCATAAACTTTGCGATTTACCTCATGATTGTTTGTTGCTGAAAAAACAAGCGCTGAACCTGCGCAATCGCCTTCCTGGTATTTGCGCTTAACAATGGTAACGGCTTTATTGGATGATGCATATTCCTCAAGTTCAGGAAGGATATCAAAAGCTACCACTACAACCTCAGCACCTGAGTCCACCAGATCTTTAACTTTGCGAAATGCAACCTGACCTCCGCCAATGACCTCAACACGCTTTCCCTTTATGTTGTACATTATTGGATAAAGCATGTTTCATCCTACTTTTGCAATTCAGCTGGCATTTCAAAATATTCTCCGTTTGACTTAAGCCGGGCAATTGTTTCGGGTGCCAATCCAATTTCTTCATCGGTAAGATAGCACTGGGGATCAGGAGCCCATGGATCACCAAAAACTCGTAACGCACGCACCCGCATGGAACCAGTGCACATATCTTTAAACCTGCACACTCTGCAGCGCCCTTTTATATAATCTGCTTTGTGCTTTAATCCTTTCATAAGCGGATCGCTTTCATCCATCCATATATTGGCAAAGCTTCGTTCAAGTACATTGCCAAAGGTATAATCCTGCCAGAATTGGTCAGGATGTACATTGCCAACAAAATCAATGTTGGCTATGCCAACGCCGGTGGAATAGGCGCCACCGCCATTCCAGGTTAATAGATCCTTTACCTGACTGGCTTTTTGTTCATCTTTTAAAAGCAGCTTTTGATATAGATACACGCCATCAACATGATTATCTACGGTAAGGATGTTGATGTCAAGCCCGCGCCGGAAGAAATCATCAGTGCGTTCAATGATGATGTCAAGAGCCTGGCGTTGCTGTGAATAGGTAAGGTCATCGGCAAAAAGGTTTCCGCCGCGGCCGGAATACACTAAATGATAAAAGCATGCACGACTGATGCCTTCTTTTTCAATGAAGTCAAAGATGCGGTTAAGGTCTTCAAAATTGCGACGGGTAAGTGTTAAACGCAATCCCACACGCTGGCCAACGGCAATACAATGTTCAAAGCCCTGCATGGCTTTTTTAAATGCTCCATCCATCCCACGGAATCTGTCGTTTACATCTTCCATACCATCAAGGCTTATGCCAACATACACAATGCCAGCGTCTCTGATGGCATGAGCTTTAGTTCTGTCAATCAATGTCCCATTGGTAGAAAGCACAGGCCTGATATTCTTGCCTGATGCATGTTCAATAAGCGTAAAAATATCCTTGCGCATTAATGGTTCACCACCGGAAAAAAGCAAAGAAGGGATACTAAATGCGGCTAAATCATTAATGAGCTTCAGTCCCTGCTCAGTAGTTAGCTCATCATATTTTTTATTGTGTGAATCGGTATAACAGTGAACACAGTTTAAGTTGCAGGTGCGCGTCACATTCCACACAACAATTGGGCGACGCTGGCTTGCAAGTTCCACACGTTTATGGGGCAGATTACCATGTGCATCAACTGTTGCAGTGGTGCCGTAACGCAATCCATCCCCTGTTGATGAACCGCTGCAGTAAAGTTTTCCTATATCAATCATTGCTGAATTCTCCTTAAAGAAAAAGAATGTGTAAACCTTTAATTTTCAAAGTACTTCACGCGTTCCTTTTTGAATTCTTGTAATGAGCGATAGCTCCTGTAATCAACCTTTGCAATTGAATGAAGCTTTTGTATGATAGCAAATAATTCATCCTGACTTTTTGCATGAACCATGGCAAAAACAGGATAATCCCATCGATTGGGGAAAGATTGACGCACATACAGGTGAGAAATGGAAGGCTCTTTGGAAAACTCACGCAATATATCTGAAAGCTTTTCATTATCTGCCTTCCAAACCGTCATGGCGTTGGCAACAAACCCAACTGCATGATGTCTGACAACAGCGCGGTATGAACGCATCACACCTGTAGAAAGCAGCTTTTCACCTGTTGTCAGAACTTCATCTACGCCAATAGAGATTTTTTTTTCAGTAACTATCGCCCCAAAAGCTTCCCCAACTAACGGTAAATCCTGTTGCAATACGTTGATAGCCTTTTTCACGGTGTTATCTATGGTAATGCTTGCATCAGGATTTTTTACGGTAAATTGTGTATCACCTATGACATCATCGGGATCAAAGCGAGCAGAGAGCTTCACCATTGTTGTTGCTTTGAAAATATTAAAACGCGTGGCACCCGCTTTTTTTGCAAGGTTTTCAACATAATCAAGATAATTTTCTTCCTGTGGCAAAGCCAGTGTAAACCATATATTGTAATCCCCTTCACGCAGATAATTGTGGCTTACCCCAGGTAAAGGATTAATGACCTGTACTGCCTTTTCAATATTGTTTTGCGGTACATCAAATGCCACAAGGTTTGACTGATAGCCAAGCTTTGTAGCATTGAATATTCCGGCAATACTTCTTACTATGCCCTGTTGTTTTAATCTGGCAAGCGCTTCAATAACTTCATCTTCAGTTGAGTGAAGATTATCAGCAATTGCGTTAAATGGCTTTGTAACTAATGGTACCTGTATCTGAACTGTTTTAAGCAGTTGTTTCGTATCAAGCATGAGTCATCCTCTTTGGTTCATACATACAGTAAGGCTCTTCATCCATGTAATCACCGGTTGCATAATATGCCCTAGCGCGGCAGCCTGCACAAAACGCTTTATATTCGCATAAGCCGCATTTGCCTTTGAGTTTTGATAAATCGCGTAAATTGGCAAACAGCTCTGATGATTCCCATATCCGGTTAAAAGGTGTTTGCAATACATTGCCTGCAACAAGTGGCAGATACCCGCATGGCTGTACATCGCCCCTGTGCGAAATAAAACACACGCCGCTTCCTGCCAGACACCCGCGTGTCACTGCTGCAAGTCCATCAGTTTCAAAGGTTAATGTACGACCTTCTTTTTTTGCTTCCTGCCGAATAATGCGATAGTAGTGAGGTGCACAAGTTGCCTTAAATTCAATGCCTGCTTCTTTAGTTTTGTGGTAAAACCAGTGCAGTACCTCTTCATACTGTTCTTTGGAAAGCATATCAGTATCAGCTATCTCAACGCCACAGCCAACAGGAACCAGCATAAATATATGCAGTGCAGCAGCGCATTTTTCTTTTGCCAGTTTTAAAATGTCTTCAATGCTGTCTACGTTTCGTTTTGTAATCGTAGTGTTAAACTGAAACGGCACGCCAGCATGCTGTAACAGTAAGGCGCCATGTAAGGCTTTGTCAAATGAACCGGGAATCCCTCTGAATGCATCGTGCGTGTGCGCGTCAGGTCCGTCAATGGAAATACTTACACGCTGAAATCCGCTTGCTTTTATTTGCTGTGCAATCTGTTCATTGATGAGCGTGCCATTGGTTGCAAGTGCTATTGGTAAACCTTTTTTATGGGCATATCCGGCAATATCAAATAAGTCTTTACGGTACAGGGGTTCACCGCCGGTTAATACTATGATGGGGCGATAGTTACCGGCAATAGTATCAATGACATAATGAATTTGCTGTGTTGAAAGCTCATTGATATATTCCTTGTCGTAGCTTTCAGCCCTGCAGTGCACACAGCGCAGATTGCAGCGTTTTGTGAGTTCCCAGAAGATGAGGCGAGGGCCATTCATAGCTTGAATATCTCCTGCAGTAATTTAGCTTTTTCTTTTGCTTCTTTTGAGTTGTAGTTTGTGCCAAGCTCTTTTAGATACGTAATAGGTATATGGAGCGTTTTTGTCATGATCTGTTGTGTAAGTTCTTCAATAATGGTAAAATCTTCATCTTTCAAATGTTTGAGTTTTCTGCGTCGGTATTTTTTCAGTTCGTCATTGCGGATAGTTTCAAAGGATTCTTTAATTTTTGCAATTAATGGAACTATCTGCAGGCTTTCATACCAGTGAAGGAATTCTTCAGTGTCGGCATCTATTATTTCATATGCTAACTTTGTTTCGTTGAGCCTGCTTTTTAAATTTTCGTCAGCTATTGATTTTAAATCATCAATATTGTATAAAAACACATCATGAATATCACCCGCTGCAGGATCAATATTGCGGGGAACAGCAATATCAATTAAAAATACTGGTTGAGTGCGTTTTTTCACTGCTTCCTGTATCATATCTTTTGTCAGCACATAATGGTGCGCACCTGTTGAGGATATTATTATATCAACACCGGGTATCGTTTCAATAATTTCTGCCAGTGTTATGATTGTTGCATCCTGATTAATTTCACTGGCAATTCGCTGTGCATTGTGTAATGAGCGATTAGCCAGCGTAACCGAGCCAATCTTAAATTTAGTTAAGTATTTCAGGATAAGTTCGGCCATCTCGCCGGCGCCAATTAAAAGGACTGATTGTTTTGAAAGGTCTTCAAATATTTTCTTTGCAAGTTCAACTGCAATAAATGCAATGGATAAAGGATTGCGGGCAATCTCAGTTTCGGTGCGTACACGCTTTGCGGTTCTGAATGCCTGATGGAACAGCTTATTTAAGATAGTTCCTGTAGTTTCATGCTGTGTAGCCCATCTGTACCAGTCTTTAACCTGACCAACTATCTCATTTTCACCAATCACCATTGAATCAAGTGATGACGCAACACACAAAAGATGACGTACTGCATCTTTATGATATTTTTTGTATAATACAGGTTCAAAATGTTCGTGTGTTAACCCGGTAAATTGTTCCAGAAGATGAATTACTTCTTGAGTTGCTTCCTCTATTTGATTTGACACAAAGTACAGTTCCATCCTGTTGCAGGTTGCAATATATACCATTTCCTGTATGGTATGCTTTTTTGCATTATTCACAAAGGATTCTAAAACCTGCGTATCAAAGGCAAAGCACTCACGTGTTTCAACGGGAGCCGTTTTGTGACTCATCCCAACCATGCCAATCTGTGGTATGTTTTCTTTCATGGCGGGTTACCTGAAACTGTGGAATCCTGAAGTGATGACGACATTTCCTGCAATGAAAAGCGTCAGTAATATAGCAAAAGATAGTATGGTCATAATACTTAAATAGTAAGTAGTGGTAAGACGCGTTTTGCCTGTTAACCAAAGCAGCAATAATATTCCCCACGCTCCGTACATTAAAATTTCTTTGGGAGTTTTTGCTGAAATATTGCCATGCAGTTCATAAAGCATAGCAATACCAAAAATAATTCCAGTGCTAAAAAATACAAGTGAATAGGACAAAGAAAATAAAATTAATTTGCTTAACACATTCAGACTTGGAAATCGGTTAATAAATTTCATTGATGATTTTTTTTGTAGTTGCCATGACATAATAACATACAGCACGGATGATGCAAAGGCTACAAAAAAAAGTACCTCTCCCAATAGGGCAAGAATAATATGAAATAGAATAAAGCTGTTGCCTGGCTCAACAATCATATACCGTGGCGAATTTATGAAAAGTAGCGATAATCCCGATAACACTGTAGCTATTGGCAGCAAAATAGCACTAATAGACCTGAAATCGTTGCTCCACCTGGAAAAAGCCATATACAGGAGTAAGATCATTAAGAATGCGATTATCAGATAAAAAAACGTTGAAATGTGAATCTTATATACTCCATTGATAGAAATAATACTAAAGTAACCAACTACTAACAGTAGCAGCAGCGTGAGAGCAGTTAAGAATTTGGTTACAGTGATAAATAATTTCACATCTCTGTGTATGGATAAAATGCTAAAAAACGTTGCAATAAAAAGCATTGCCAGCATTGTATACGTAACCATCATCATACATACCCACTGTATTGTATAGTATATACCGTTTTTCCAGATGTTCAGAAATAATGTTTTTGTATATACATATAAGTGTCAAGAATTAATGCTTAAAGTAATCACTATTAATATGTCATTAAAAATATATTATTATTTACAACAACCTACCTATTCCAGATATAAAAAAAATTGAAGTCCAAAAAAATATTGCAATATTTACAATATATGTATTGTGATGAACATTCAAGTATTGATACTGCGGAGTATTTTATTGGGTTATAGATGTATATACAAGCATCAGTGTTAGAACGTGGTCTTTATTTCAATCTACATGTAATATACATAGTTGCAACATTGTTTATGTGATTTTAGGAAAGCTAACAATTATGAGCTGATGCTTTAGGGAATATTTTAAGACTGTATAGCAGGGGAGGATATGTATAATGGCTAACCGTGAACAGTGGGGTTCTAAAATTGGTTTTGTGCTTGCTGCAGCGGGCTCTGCTATAGGACTGGGTAATGTATGGAAATTTCCATATATTACGGGTTCAAACGGCGGGGCAGCTTTTGTAATAATATATCTTATTTCAGTAGTAATCCTGGGATTGCCCATTATGATTGGCGAGCTGGTAATAGGCCGTCACACTGAAAAAGATCCTGTTGGCGCATTTAAACAGATGGTTGGTGGAACACGATGGGAATTTATTGGCTATTTAGGTGTGATATCGGGTTTTTTAATACTTTCATTTTATAGTATAGTGGGTGGATGGACAATTGGATACATTGTGAAAAGCATTACAGGTTCTTTATCCCATTTGCAGGATACATCTCAGGCGGCAACAATATTCAAAGAGTATGTTGCCAATCCCTATTTGTCGGTTTTATTTCATGTGCTATTTATGGCATCGTGTATGGTTATTGTAATTAAAGGAATAAAAAATGGTATTGAAAAGTGGAGTAAGATATTGATGCCGCTTTTGTTTGTTATTTTGATAGCGCTTATTGTGCGTGGCATAACAATGGAAGGGAGCATGGATGGCATAATCTTCTTTTTAAATCCTGATTTCTCAAAAATTACGTTACATTCAATCCTTTCAGCATTGGGGCAATCATTTTTCAGCTTAAGCCTGGGTATGGGGGCAATGATAACGTATGGTAGTTATCTGTCACGTGAAGATAAAATCCTGCATTCGGCACTATGGATTGTTGTACTGGATGCTGCTGTTTCAATTTTAGCAGGCCTTGCTATTTTCCCGTCAGTATTTGCGATGTCGCTATCGCCCCAGGAAGGACCGGGGCTTATTTTCCATGTTATACCAGCTGTTTTTGCACGCATGCCGTTGGGGCAATTTTTTGAAATTTTGTTTTTTGTGTTATTGTTTATAGCAGCTCTTACATCAGGTATTTCGTTACTGGAAGTGGTTGTGGCATACATCACCGATGAAAAGGGGTGGAGTAGAAAAAAAGCAGTACTTATTATGGGAAGCATTATTACTGTGTTAGGAATTCCATCAGCGCTTTCATTTGGTGTAATGGGCGATGTAACACTATTTGGGAACACATTTTTTGATTTTATGGATAAGCTTACATCAAATTACATGTTACCCATTGGCGGATTCTTTATTGCAATCTGTCTGGGATGGAAATACGGCCTTGAAAATACCATTCATGAGCTTGACCCCGATACACGTTTTATTTCATTGAAAGAGTTGTGGGCATTTATGATTAAATTTGTTTCACCTTTTATATTGTTTGTGGTATTTTTTATGCTCATAAAGGATGATGTTGTTGTATTGTTACAAAAGATATTGTAGTTTTCATTTCAACATGATTTATACGACATATCACCGTTGCTTAAAACGGCATGATATGCTGTAATATATTTATTGATATTTTATTAATAAAAAGAAAAATTTTATTTGACTATTTTTGAAGTTTTTGTTACTTTTATTTTTGAAGCTACTCATTGAGTAGTCTCCTTCCAACATAATCTGCTAATGATATTGACGGTTCCGCAAGGGATCGTCTTTTTTTATTAATGCATTATAAGAATTTAATATTGACAAAATTTTCAAGCTGGATTTACTTATAGGTGAGGGTTCTGCAATGAGCGTACAGGATATTATAATATTTACTCAAGATGAAGAAGAGCTTGTTGAAAAATTAAAACAGGCTATTAAAGATAAGAATATGTCAGAATATACTCTGGTAGAAAAACATAAGGAAGCATTACGCAGTCTGGCCATATCCATATCGTTACACCCCTCGCTGCTTGATTCACAGAAGCTGAGCAATCATAATCGTACAATGGGAAGCCTGCTTGATACATTGTGTTCCAGGTCTATTCCTGATATGATATTACATATACCCACAAAGGCAATTTTAGGGCGGGCATTTACCATAGCAAAGATTAACTTTTTCATAATGTTGTGGTATATTGTAAGGGAGAAAGATGAATATATATCATTTCTTGATATATTGCTGTCATGTATAGCATCAAATGTATTTATGCTAACTGCAGAAGAGGTGTATACATCAATCATCGAGGATGATACACTTGCATTGAATATACGTCACAATGCTGCATATTTGCTTGCACGTACCTGGGAACACCGTCTTGATTATGGAGTTGCTGAGTTTGCCCCAATATTACTTAATTTGTGGAAAGCTCGCGAACGATTAATCCCTAACTTTGGCACCATGATGGGTTTTTCAGAATTGTGCATGCTTTCGGAACATACATCGCCATTATGGCTTGATTTTTTACAGCGCGATACCATTACCGAAGATGAGGTGTATGCGGTTGAGGAGTTTATATTTGATTTGATCTATGAAGAGATAGTATATGTCAGGAATTATCTTGAAAAGAATAATAAAATAACCATTAGCAGGGAAGAGTTGCCAGCAATATTACAAAAAACACATTTACCAGGGTATCAGGGACAGGATCCGCGTGAACTTTATCGATCGTTTAGAGATCGTAAGATTAACTCGCGATTCAGGGCACGATCTGGACTGCATGGCCCAAAAAAAACGCTTGAAGAATATCTGATGTGCTTTTTATTATCTTCCCGCAGTATGGATGAATATTAGGAGAAGCCATGTTTGACATTTTTGAATCACATGAATACAGGCCGCCGGTATTTGAAAATATGCAGATGGAGATTAGCGATATTGATAACGATATATCTTCTGATATTGATAATCTGCTGGCAAACAGGTTCGATTCGTTATATTTGAAAGATATATATAAAAGGCAAAACAGTGCTATTGAAATTATCTATCCTCGCATTCAATACAGTCATCATAGAGTGTTACTTAAATCACCCGATTATTTCAGGTTTTTACTGTCACTGTATCCGTTTGCAAGTGATCTGGAAAATGTTGCCAAGATAGTTATCCGTCCACGCCATGTGGTGCTGGGAAATGTGGAACTGATGGGATTGTATCTGCATAGAAAAAAAATTATGGTTATCTATCTCCACCAGCCGCATTTTTATTCATTAAAAACATCACGCTTTGCCCGCTTTGCTGAGTTTACACCACTGGCGTACATGTTGCAGTCAAAAGTTATAAATTCACAAAATTCTGAAAACGATCCATATCTTATCCCGCCTTTGTGGTACATGTTGTCAGTCATTGAAGCATCTCCTTTAGATAAAGTTGATAAGTTTTTATTGCGGTGTGATACCACATCAAAACTGCAGGCAGCACTGGATGAGATATCTTTCTTTTATGGACGTCATGGATATTAAAGTACATGATAGATTACCACGTACATACATTCCTGTGTGACCATGCAACAGGAACACCACAGGAATATATTGAGAAGGCAATAGATGCAGAATTATTTGAGATAGGTTTTTCTGACCATGCACCTTTACCTGAGCATCTGAGGCAAAATATTACCATGGAACCAGAGGAAACTGAAGACTATGTTACCATGTTACAGGTGCTCAGTGATAAATATCCGGTGGCTGTAAAGATAGGTTTTGAGGTTGATTATCCACTGCATCCAACATTTGATGCACGCTATTTTACTGATACACGAATTGATTATCTTATAGGTTCCTGTCATTTTATTGGTGATTGGCCATTTGACCATCCCGCATTTGTTGATGAATATACTAAACGGGATATCAATCAGGTATATCGTGATTATTACCGTATAGTGTATGATATGGTGGCATCAGGCATGTTTGATATTATTGGGCATTTTGACCTGGTGAAAAAGTTTGGTTACAGAGCAAATGCTGA
The DNA here is from genome assembly GCA_020721905.1 of Leptospira biflexa. Taxonomy (GTDB): domain Bacteria; phylum Spirochaetota; class UBA4802; order UBA4802; family UB4802; genus UBA4802. The sequence continues at coordinate 12,501 of DYLU01000057.1, forward strand.
TTTGAGTACAGAAATTGAGCCAATATTACAATTAGCTGCACAGCAATTAACTGCTATAGAGATAAATACGTCAGGATGGCGAAAGCCTGTTAATGAAGAATACCCATCGTTTGAAATCATACAAAAAATGTTCCAGTATAATGTTCCGGTAACACTGGGTTCAGATGCCCATGCTCCAGAAGAAGTAGCATATAATTTTAATGAGGCATTAAGCCTTATAAAACAGGCAGGGTACCGAAAAATAGTTGGTTATAGAAAAAGAAAACAATATGCAATAACATTATAAAAAGAATGATATATGATACATCTGCTAAAAGATCCTCAAAAAATTTTTAGAATCCATGGTTTATGCGGATTGCAGGCTGGCGTTATTGCAAAACATGCCAACTTGGTGGATTATTCTGATGGTGGGATTGAAGTGCGGTTTAAAGAAAAGATACTACTATACAAAGCAACAGGAATATTGCCAGAACACATTGTGATGCTTGATCAGGTTCATGGCAAAAAAATAATAGAAATACAAAGCCCCCCTCTTAAAAATGAAGCATATGTGGCACAAGCTGATGGATTTATAACTGCCGTTCATGGTGTATGCCTAGTTATACGAACAGCAGATTGTGTACCGGTTATCCTGTATGATAACCAAAATGGAGTGATTTCGGCACTGCATTCGGGATGGCGTGGTTGTGCGCACAATATAACCTCAGAAGGTATTAAACTTTTACTGCATCAAGGCACAAACCCTTCATCCCTGTATGTTATGATTTTACCTTCAATTAGTCCAGCGGCATACGAAATTGGTCAGGATGTTGCCTTTCAATTTGACGGGTATGTACTGCAAAAGGAAGGGAAGCTGTATCTGGATATGTGGCAGCATATTAAGAATACTGCATTGCAGTATGATGTTCCAGAACAAAATATATTTATTTCAAATATGTGCACATTCCGGCACAATGATGAATTTTTTTCATACCGCAAGGGGGATAATGGCAGAAATCTCAATTTTGTCTATTTAAACTGAGTATGTACATTTTTTTAATTACTTAAATAGAAAAATTTTTGCATTTTTTATAGTTTAAAAGATAGTATAAATATTCATACCATGGAGGAAGGTATGCAGCCACTTCAACTTTCAAAACTGCTCAATACTCATGATCATGACAAAACTCTTAAAGAAATTAAAACAATATATACAAAATATTATTCCGGTTTTGAAACAATTGAATCATGCTTTTTCTTAATACGGGACTTATTTGAAGGAAAGTTCCCGGGGTATCAAAAGTGTAATACACAGTATCACGATTTTCAACATACAGTTGATGCAACGGTTGCGGCAATACGAATACTTGATGGCTACAATATTAAACGAAAAGTCATGCCGCAAAATATGGCATATTCATTAATTTTAGCATCGCTGTTACATGATGTTGGTTATATTCAGGAGGATTGGGATACAGAAGGCACCGGAGCAAAATATACAGCAGTGCATGTTCAGCGAAGTGTAGATTTTTTGAAAAAGCATTATGAAACATTAGGAATAGATGATGAATACATTCCCCTTATGTCATTATGCATACAATCAACTGGCTTATCGGCAAAGTTTGAGGAAATGGAATTTATTTCAAGGGAGCAAAGAATAGCAGGAGCCATGATGGGAACAGCTGATTTATTGGGGCAGATGTCCGACAGAGAATATCTTGAAAAGCTGCTGTTTTTATATTATGAGTTCAAAGAGGCGGGCATACCAGGATATACAACCGAGTTTGACATAATCAGGAAAACCATTGATTTTTATGTTATGACTGTCAAACGCATGAAAAGCACACTGCTCAATGTCCAGCAGTACTGTCTGTATCATTTTGAAAAACGGTATGGTATTCATAGCAATCTCTATATGGTGGCAATTAACCGTAATATCAGGTATATAAAAAAAATAATTGCCGATGAATCAACCAACTTCCGCCACAAATTAAAACGTGGAGACCAGTACCAGCTTCATATGTTATCACAAAAGACATTATACCATTAAAAAAATAATGCTAATTTTATACCGTGCGGCACCATTCGTATCCCTCATGCATTACTATTGCAGAAAAATGTTTGACAATAATAGTTTATCAGGCAATACTTAATCTGATTTGCATGATGTCGCGAAACGAACAATCGTTACTTGCAATCGTAAAAAATTTTTTCAAGGAGATTGTAAATAAGTATTGGGAACCAGGTAGTGGTGGCACCATCATGGAGTCTTGAGTAATTGGAGCATAAATATATATGAAACGAATAAAACCATTATTCACGGGATTTTGCCTTATTATTATAGTATCTCAGGTGTGGGCATATGTTGCCATGGATATACAGAAATGGGAAATAGATAAGGCTGAGGTTATCAGGTCTTATATCCATACATTGTCCTATAAAACTTACACGCTCAGCCAGTTAAAGGGATATTCCAATAAATTGCTTAATTACATCCTTGCCATTGATGAAAATTATAAAAACAGGCTCATAGTACTCAGGGTTACAGGTGACATTACCAGAGATTTTATATTTATCAACAATAAATTATATGTTATTACTGATTATATGCAAAAATCTTCAGAGGATTATATTTTAGGAGCTATCGCCCAACTGAAAAAAAAATATGGTGTGCCGCAAAAACAGAGTGAGGGCGCAACTACAACCTATACATTTACCCGTGATGAAACAAAAGTGATAGCCATTGGCGAAAATAAAGGTACTAATTGTTCTTTGACAATTTATTATTATTATAAAAATTTATTTCGCAGTCTGATGCAATAAAATCAGTAAGTATTAAAGGCGTATTATGTGTTATTTTTTTTACGAAAAATTTTATTAAATTCTTGACACGTTGTGATAGAATTTGTTTATATCCAATTCATTAAATTCAGTAAGAAAATTATAACAATCATTATAAAGTGGCGAGGTTGTAACATTGGCTAATATTAAATCAGCTGAAAAACGGAACAGGCAAAGCGCAAAGCACAGACAACTAAATTCGCAGGTGAAATCGTCTATCAGAACTGCTGAAAAAAAAGTGCGAAAGCAGTTAGAAAGCCAGTCAAAAGAAAATGTACCTGTACTGTTTAAGGAGTTTGTCAGGAAGATTGATACTGCAGCACGTAAGGGCATTATACACTGGAAGACGGCTGCACGTAAAAAGTCTCGTCTGGCAAAGAAGGTTAATGCTGCATCATAATTATGCAGGCAGGGGTATTTTTTGACAAAACATGAAATAATTACCCGGTTGTATCTAAAATTTGGTATCCCCCGTGATGTGGTGCAACAGATTGTAGATGGCTTTGTGGATGAAATTATGGTATCGGTTCAGAAAGGGGAGAAAGTAACCATAAAAGGTTTTGGCGTTTTTTCAAGGGTCAAACAGGCAGAACGTAAAGTATATTCGCCAATAGTCCGGCGGGAAGTGACCATACCTTCACGCTATATTATAGATTTTAAATCCAGTAAGCTTACCGATATTGAGCAATAAAAAAGGGCGCTTAGCTCAGCTGGGAGAGCATCTGCCTTACAAGCAGAGGGTCAGAGGTTCAAATCCTCTAGCGCCCAAAAATACGAGTGTATACTGTTGTATACCCTTATTTTGTAAGTATATGAAAAAGCTACTGGAATATCTTTCGCCAATTGATAAGGTTCTTCTTAGCTTTGCTTTATTAATTCTTATAGGTGCATTTATTCTGTTGCTTCCTGTATGCACTACTGGCGGCATTTCATTCCTTGATGCATTATTTACATCAACTTCAGCAGTGTGTGTTACCGGCCTGGTTGTCCTTGATACAGCAAAGGATTTTACCTTTATTGGTCAGTTGGTCATTCTTTTGCTTATCCAGTTTGGTGGTCTTGGAATAATGACATTTTCAGTTGCTCTGCTTTCACTGATGGGTGGAAGTGTTTCCATCAAATGGCGCTTCACACTGCAGAATATGTACAGTGATGTGTCTAAACTTCCCATACGCAATATTCTAGGAAGAATCATTATTTATACGTTTACCATAGAATTAATAATTGCACTTATCCTGTTTACACAATTTATTAAACATTTTACATTTACCCAGGCAGTATGGCATTCCATATTCCATGCTGTTTCTGCTTTCTGTAATGCAGGATTTTCTACATTCAGCAATAATTTGATGGATTATAATGGCAACAGCATTATTATTATAAGCATATCAATGGCTATTATTACTGGCGGAATTGGTTTTTTAGCAGTGAGTGAATTGTTGAATGCTAAAAGCCTACGATTAAAACGGATGTGGAAAACATTAACCTTGCATACACGAATTGTGCTGACAACAACTGCAATATTAATTTTTGGCGGGATGTTTCTTTTTTATATACTGGAATATAATGGTATTTTGCAAACTATGAGTTTTAAGGAAAAGCTTTTGGCATCATTTTTCCAGTCGGTTACTGCACGTACTGCAGGTTTTAATTCGGTGGATATAGGTGCTTTGCGTGAGGGTACGTGCCTGGTTTTAATATTCCTTATGTTTATTGGTGGGTCGCCAGGCTCAATTGCTGGTGGTGTTAAGACAAGTACATTTGCAATATTATGGCTGTTTTTAGTTTCCCGGTTACAGGGATTACGGCAGATTACAGTATGGGAGAGGGCATTGACGTATGATAATGTGGAAAGAGCGGTTACCTTAGTTGTGATTTCAGGGTTGTTTATATTCTTTGCTACCTTTATTCTTGTAGTGCTGCCAACATTGCCAACGAGTGAATTTCTACCGTCATTTTTTGAAGTAACATCAGCATTTGGCACAGTGGGGCTTTCAATGGGAATAACGCCAAAGACAGTTCCTCTTGAAAGGGTAATTTTATGTATCGTCATGTATACAGGAAGGCTGGGGCCGTTGACATTAATTTCAGCATTGACTATGCGCAAAAAAACCATTAATATCAAATATGCTGAAGATCATGTAATGATTGGGTAATGGCTGATTATGAAAAAATATTTTGTTATAGGGTTGGGAAATTTTGGTTTTAATATAGCTAAAGCTCTGGAAGAAAATGGATGTGAAGTACTTGGCATGGATATTGACAGGGAACTGGTCCAAAGAGCAAAGGATTTTGTAAGCCATGCCATAATAGGAGATGCCTCGGATAGAGAGGTGCTTGAATCGCTTGCAATAAGCGATTTTGATGGTGCGGTTATCAGCATTGGACAGGATATGGCAGCAAGCATTCTGATTGCACTGTATTTAAAGGAGATAGGCATGCAAAAGATTATTGTGAGAGCTATCTCCGAAGATCATGGAAAGATTTTAACATTGATAGGTGTTGATACTGTTGTATTCCCTGAACGTGATATGGCAATACGACTTGCCAGCAAACTGGCACTGAAAAATGCGATGGATTATCTTCCTCTTACCGAAGAATATGGAATCCTTGAAGTTTTGCCACCCAAAAGCTTCATTAACAGGTCACTGAAAGACCTGAAGCTGAGCACCCGTTATGGATGCCAGGTTATTGGTCTGAAGTATTATACAAACGGAAATTATAATGATGTTACAGAGAAAAATGCTCAGATTAAAATTGCACCAACAGCTGATGATGTTGTAACTGAGCATTCTATTATGGTTGTAATAGGCAAGTTAAGTGATATTGAACGCCTTCAAAAGGCTGACTGATTATATTCCTATTTCCATGCCTTCGCGTGCGATATCAATGGTTAATTTTCCACGCCGTGAAGGATTCATGCCCAAATATAGCTTTGCATTAGATAAAACAGCATCTAATTTATTATCATTGTAGTCTGGTTCATGGTGAAACAGTATTAAGTGCTTAATATTGAACATTGCAGCGATATCAATTGCAATTGAAGCTGAAGAATGTCCCCAATCCACTTTATTAATTGATTCTTCAAAGGTATACTGTGTATCAAAAACGCATACATCAGCATTTTCAAAAAATTCTTTGTATGAATCAATTTTATCAATTTCATCTATATTAAATTCGCAATCACTGGTAAATACAAAAGACTTGCCATTTTCCTCAAACCTGAATCCAAACGAACCACCAGGATGGCGCATGCGTTTGTTTTTAATTTTAACATCATTAATGTAAATTTCGCCTTCTTTTTCAATTATAAAGAATTCTTTCTGGGCAAGCATATATTCAAGATTAATAGGGAAGTGCGTGAAAACCTGCTGATATTCAATGCGTTCTTTAATATCATTGTATGGAGAATAGATATTAAAACGATTCCCTTTAATATAAAATGGAGCAAAAAAAGGTATTCCCTGTATATGGTCCCAGTGTGTATGGGTTAGTAGTATGGTTGCAAAGCCTTCACCTTTGCCAAAGTCACCTTTCATCAGTTCATTGCCAAGATGTTTTAAGCCGGTACCACAATCAATAATGATTAGATCGTCTGAAGCGGTTCGTACTTCTAGGGTAGTGGTGTTCCCACCATATGTTCCAACAATTGATGTTGGCAGTGAATCTAAAAAAGATTCAATTGATTCATCATTGGCAATATCTTTTGGGGTTGCAAGTTGAAGTGCCTGTTTTATTTTATCTCGTATTGTAACAGAGTTTAGTGTGGTGGGTATTGAGCCTCGTACTCCCCAGAATTTAACCTTCATACAGGTGCCTCTTTGGTTTTGTCTTATGTATAGTATATAATATCGTGGTTTTTAGTAGAATCAAGAATAATTTTATAAGGCTCTGACCCCTTTTTGTTGTACGCACTATATTTGGTTCATACAT
>DYLU01000058.1 GCA_020721905.1 Leptospira biflexa
AAAGGCAAAAGCTATAGAAAGAGGATTGGCATCACCCGAGATGATAGCCAATATGGATAAAGACGAAATATATAATTTTATATTTACCCCCGGATTTTCCACTTCTGATGTTGTTACTGATATCTCCGGGAGAGGTGTTGGGATGAATGTTGTTCAGGAAACTGTTAATGAGCTCAATGGCAGCGTTGCCATTGAAAGCGAACCTGGTATGGGCACTCGGTTTATTTTGAGTTTTCCATTAACGTTAGCAATCATACCTGCAATAATGGTCAGAGTGCAAAGAGAATTGTATGCTATATCACTTTCAGATGTTATAGAAACTATCAAAATTCTGCCTGAAGAGATCACAACGATTGAAGGCCATGAAGTAATTAATCTTAGAGGTGAAATTTTATCACTTATACGCTTGAACAATTTTGTTGGCATTGAAAGCGGATTGCAAGGCAATGAACGCATGCCAGTGGTTGTTGTTGGTTATGGGAACAGAAAAATTGGAATAGTTGTGGATCTATTGGAAGGGAAGCAGGAAATAGTTATTAAATCATTGGAACAGAATTACAGGACAGTTGCAGGGTTGGCTGGTGCTTCAATATTGGGTGATGGAAGTATATGCCTGATACTTGATATTTCTTCAATGATTAATAAAGTTATAATGCAGCAGGATACTTTCTCGTTCAAAGAAAAACAGCGGGTATTGGGAGCAAAACAGGCATCAGTGGAAGTTGTGAAAACTGAGGTTGCTGAAAAGGATCAGCCTGTAAAAGAAACTGTCGCTACTCAATCAAAAAAGGAAATCAGGGAAACGCATCTTGAAAAAGAAATTCCTATTAAAGAAGATATTGTATTTAAAAAAGAACCTGAAGAGATAGTTGAAGTTGAAGAATATAAAGATTCAGGAAAAAACCACAAATCAAAAAGTGGCGAAGATGCTGTCATTGAGGAAAAAGTACATAGTGTTTTAGAAGAATTCAAAACAGAATTAAAGGAAAAAATTAAGACTACACTGGATAAAAAAGATGAAATATATCAGAAATTAGGCATATCAGATGATGATCTGGCAAAGGTCCAGGTCCTTGCAAATGTGGGTATTACAGATGCTGCCGAGTCGCTATCAAAAATAATTAACAGAAGAGTGGATCTGTCAATACCTGATGTTTCGGTTCTTGCTATTGAGTCTATACCACAATCATTTGGTGATGTTGACAGTGTATATTTAGGTGTGTATATGCCCATAGTAGGGCAGATCAATGGAACAATTTTATTTGGTTTACGGGAAGACTCGGGGTGCGAACTGGTGGATATGCTTTTGGGCTTGCCGCAGGGAACTACAGATACTCTGACCGAAGATGGCGAATCAGTATTAAAAGAAGTAACCAATATTGTAGGATCAGCAGTGGTCAATGCTTTTGCAGATAAGATTGAAATGGCTATAAAACCCACCGTGCCTTCAGTGGTGCACGATTATATGCAATCAATTTTAGATTCTATACTGGCTTTTCACACGGCAGAAAATGAATATGCACTTGTTATGGATACTGAATTTTTCCACCAGGATGACAGGGTAATTGGAAAGCTTATGATTATGCCAACAACGTCTTCCCTGGCTACCATAGTTGAAAGGTTGCGAAATTAAATTGTATGTCAGAAAAAATAAAGGTTCTGGTTGTTGATGATTCTGCTCTGGTCAGAAAAGTAATTTCTGATATTCTTGAAAGTGATAAAGAAATAGAAGTCATTGGCACTGCAAATAACGGCAAATCAGCGGTATTTAAAAATCTTACTTTAAATCCTGATGTTATAACTATGGATATTGAAATGCCCATTATGAACGGGCTGGAGGCTTTACAGGAAATTATCAAAACAAATCCCAAGCCTGTTATCATGATGAGTGTATTGACACAATATGGTGCTGAATCGACATTCAAGGCATTAGAATATGGTGCAGTTGATTTTATCCCTAAACCTTCAACTGTTCTGGCTATGAGCATGGATGATATTGCAGAACTTCTTATTACTAAAGTTAAAGCAGTAGCAAAGGCTTCGCTGAATGTACATTTAAGAAAAAGTGAGGATATTTCAGAAACTAATAAAGTATCTGTTATTGCACGGTATGAAGATAAAAAAAAGATTGTTGGTATTGGCACCTCAACCGGCGGTCCTTCAGCCTTGCAGAGAGTGTTGCAAAAGTTGCCAAAAAATTTCCCTTCTCCAATACTGGTGGTGCAGCATATGCCCCCGGGTTTTACTAAAGCATTTGCTGAAAGATTAGACAGTTTATGCAACATTTCTGTAAAAGAAGCGGAGGATGGCGAAAAAGTATTGAACGGTTGTGTGTATATAGCCCCGGGGGATTCGCATATTGTGGTTGAAAAGACAGGTGATACCCGTATTATACGCCTGTCACAGGCAGAGAAAGTTTCCGGCCATAGACCTTCAGCAGATGTTCTGTTTCAATCTCTGTCAAAAGATGATTCGCATAATGTTATTGGTGTCATCATGACAGGAATGGGACGTGATGGTGCCAGAGGATTAAAGGAAATTCATGATCACGGTGGTTATACTATAGCTCAGGATGAGTCCACATCTGTTGTGTATGGGATGAACAGGGTTGCAGTTGAGATGGGGGCAGTGGATGCTGTTGTGGCTGTAGATTCAATACCCCAGGAAATAATTTCTCATATTTAGTGTATAAACATTGAATAATGTATAATGCCCGCAAATAATGGTGATGTATACAATACAGTATTCATACAATGTTACAGGTGTTCAGGAAGTGAATAATTATCTGTTGAATTAATTTGCAAAATTTTGTAATTAATAAAAATTTTTTCTTGAATGATAAAGGGATATCGGTATTATGTATTTAAGGTTATGTACTGGATTATGGAATAGGGATATTTTATACTGCGGGGTAATTCTATGGCTAAAATACTGATAGTTGATGATGCTAAGTTTATGCGGACCCTTGTGAAGGATGCACTGGTGCCCAAAGGCCATGAGATAATTGGAGAAGCTGAAAATGGACTGGAAGCAGTACAGCTTTATAAAAAGTTGCGGCCTGACCTTGTGACAATGGATATTACCATGCGCGAGAAAGATGGCATTGAAGCAGCAGAAGAAATTTTACAGTTTGATCCCGATGCAAGGATCATTATGGTAACTGCATTAGGGCAGGAAAATTTATTAACCCGAGCTATAAAAATTGGTGTTAAGGATTTCGTTGTTAAACCATTCCCTCCTGAAAGACTTCAAAAAGCTGCTGAAAAAGCATTAGCATAAAACAACCATTAATATTTTTTTGCTTTTTTATTATTTTAAAAATATTAATTATCGTTGCATAAATATACCAATTGTAATTAATTGTCTGTTTTTGTATATTTAAATATCTCAATATAACAATAAGTGGTAGCACTATTTGTATTATGATAACACCAGAAAGCAATGATGTTCAATGCATTTTACACATTGAAAATTTCGATGGCCCGCTTGATTTATTATGGGATCTTATAAAGAAGTCAAAGATAGAAATAACCCAGGTTTCTATTGCTGATATTACTGAGCAGTATCTGGGGTATTTAAAGCTAATGGAAAGTATTAATATACCTGTTGCCATGGAATTTATTGTTATGGCCAGTGAATTGTTATATTATAAATCAAAAGCATTGCTGCCGGGTGCTGATATAGAGGATGAATTTTTTGTTCCGCCACTGCCCCCGGAACTTATACAGAAGCTTCTGGAATATAAAAAATACCAGATAGCATCTAAAAACTTATTGAAATTGCATGAAATGCAATCGGATGTGTTTACAAGGCAGATTTCCCCTTTATCTGTTGAAGAAGAAGTATATATTGAAGTTAATCTTTTTGACCTTTTGAATGCATTTGTTGATGTGCTTGAAGCAGAAAAGGAAACTGAGCAGCAACGAATAGTATTTGATGAAATCCTTGTAAGTGACCGGATAATGTTACTGGTTAGTATATTGCAAAATAAAGATAAAATAGAATTTCACGAGTTGTTTACGCAGAATCCGGGAAGGATGGAGGTTGTTGTTACATTACTGGCTTTACTTGAAATGACCCGTATAGGAGCTATCACTGTATTACAGCATGCACAGTTTGGGAACATTTATATATTTAAAAAGGATTTAGAAAAAGTGGATATATTGCATTAAAATATCCGTAACCAGGGAAAACGTATGAGTGATGACATCATAAACGAAGATATTGAGTTGAAATCTGATCGCAAGGACAGCATGAATGATGAAGCAGGCAATGAAGAAATATTTGAAATGGGCGATAGTGATAATCTCTTTGGTATAGTAGAAGCTATACTTTTTGTATCAGCTGAACCTGTTCCATTGCAGTTTTTTACCAGGCAGCTGGGTATAGATGCTACCCAGGCAAAGATTATTATTGATTCTCTTATAGATGAATATGAAGACCGGGATAAAGGAATAAAAATTATTGAGATATCCGGCGGGTATCAATTTGTTACCAATCCTAAATTTGCAAACTCGTTGCGGCAGGTCATGGGATATAAGAAAAAAGAGACATTGTCTAAAGGTATGCTGGAAACATTGGCTATCATTGCATACAAACAGCCAATAATGCTTGCCGAGATTGAAGAATTGCGGGGTGTATCATCGCGAATGATGGTTGCAGCACTTATGCGTAAAAATCTTATAAAGCCTGTTGGCAGAAAAGATGTTCCCGGAAGGCCGTTATTATATGGCACAACGGATGAGTTTTTGCGCTATTTTGGATTAAACAAATTATCTGACCTGCCCAGGCTATCAGAGATAAAGGAATTTAATTTTGAAGAGGAATAATATGGATACTGCCAGTTTTGAGAAAAACATAATTGAATCATTATCTCAGTTAACGGAAATATACACCAGGGAGCTGCAGAATATTATAAAAGAAGGTGAGCAGGGGATTTTTCCGGTTAAGGCAAAAATAATTTCCCATCTGCAGCAATATACCCGGCCACCACTTACCCCGGAGTTAATAGAAAAAATTGCAACTGAAATTTTTTCTGTGGCTCTTTCAGCAGCCCGGCCTCTTAAGGTTGCATATTTAGGTCCTGTTGGAACGTTTACCCATATTGCTCTGCTGGAAATTTTTGGTGATGTTATAGATGCTTTGCCGCACAGGACTATTTCGGATGTGTTTGATGAAGTTGAGACAGGCAGGGCCTCATTTGGTGTAGTCCCAATTGAAAACAGTACCGAAGGTGCAGTTACCTATACCATGGATGAATTTCTTGATACTGATTTGAAAATTGTGTCTGAAAAGTCGCTTCGCATAGCCTATAGCCTGCTGTCAGTATGTGGCAGTATTGAAAAGATTAAAAAAATATATTCACATCCGCAATCGCTTGCTCAGTGTAAAAACTGGCTTAAAGCAAATTTGCCCAATGTGGAAATAAATCAGGTGAATTCAACTGCTAAAGCTGCTGAAACTGCATCATGGGATAAATACTCAGCCGCTATCGCTTCAAATATTTCAGCTAAAATATATAATCTTAACATCATTGCTGATGGTATTGAAGATTCACGTCAAAATTATACGCGGTTTCTTGTTTTAGGGAAGCATGATAACCCTCCAACTGGTAATGACAAAACATCAATAGTGTGTGCTGTGAAAGATCAGCCTGGTGCGCTGTATAAGCTTTTAAGAGCGTTCAGTGAACATGGCATTAATATGACCATGATAGAGTCACGCCCTGATAAGAAGAAGATGTGGGCATATAACTTTTTTATTGATTTTAATGGACACAGAACTGACCCTGTTGTTCAGAAGGCACTGGAGGCTATGAAACAGGAAACCATATTCCTGAAGGTTCTGGGATCATATCAGGCTGAAAAGCATGATTAACAATTTAATATAAAAAAGGAGCACGGTAATTATGATTATAGTACTAAAACCAAATGTTACACAGGATGAAATTGATCATATAGTTGGCAAAATAAAGTCGCTTAACCTGCAGCCGCATGTCTCAAAGGGGCAGTACAGGACAATTATCACAGTTATAGGCGATGAGGATATCATCCGCGATCAACCGCTTGAGGCAATATCCGGTGTTGAGTCGGTCAAGCCAATATTAAAGCCATACAAATTGGCAAGCAAGGAAACACATCCTGACAGGACTGTAGTGCGGGTGGGGGATATTGAGATTGGCTCAGATAAGATTGTACTGATTGCCGGGCCCTGCGCCGTTGAAGGTGAAAAGGAAATAATTGAACATGCAAAAATGGTTAAGCAGGCTGGCGCAACAATGCTACGGGGAGGAGCATACAAGCCACGTTCATCGCCGTACACGTTTCAGGGATATGGTGCACTGGGGTTAAAATATTTAGCAAAGGCAAAGGAGGAAACAGGGTTACCGATAGTTACCGAGGTAATGGACCCCCGTGATGTAGAACTTGTTGCCCAGTATGCTGATGTATTGCAGGTTGGCACCCGCAATATGCAGAATTTTACCCTTTTAAAGGAGTTGGGAAAAATAAAAAAGCCGGTTTTGTTAAAGCGGGGAATGAGTGCAACCATAAATGAATTCCTGATGTCAGCAGAGTATATCCTTTCTCAGGGGAATAAACAGGTCATACTATGCCCGCGTGGAATACGGACATTTGAGGATATTACTCGTAATACCCTTGATGTTGGTGCAGTACCGCTGCTAAAGGATTTTTCACATCTACCTGTAGTGTGTGACCCAAGCCACGCAATGGGGCTGAAAGATTATGTGGTTTCTGCAGCACTTGCCTATGTGGCTGCAGGCGCAGATGGCATCATGGTTGAAGCACACCCTAACCCTGAAGAAGCAATGTCTGATGGACAGCAGACGATAAATTTTGAGCAGTTAGTTGAACTTAAAAAGAAACTTGCCAGTGTGGCACTGGCACTGGGCAGGGGAATTTATTAATGTTCAATAAGGTTGCTATTATAGGTTTGGGGCTCATTGGCGGTTCAATTGCCCGTATGCTTAAAAAAAAGCATCAATCTGTGCATATTACCGCGTACAGCCGTAAACCGGAAAACCTTCACAATGCTATCAAAGAAGGAATTATTGATGAAGTTGCTTCTAACGATGCAATTGATTGCAATGATGTTGATCTTTTTATAGTAGCAACGCCGGTGCTAACGTCCATCACTATCATCAAATCCTTGCTGGATGATCCGCGTCTTAAATCCACTGCATTAGTCATAGATGCCGGCAGTGTAAAGCAATCAATCATAGATTCAATAGTAGATCATAAAAAGGCACATCAGTTTGTTGGATGCCATCCAATGGCAGGTTCAGAAAAATCAGGATATACATTCAGTACTCATTCAATCCTTGCCGATGCATGGGTAATCATTACACCGCACAAAAAAAATAACAATGCTGATATAGCAGCCATTGAAAAATTCTGGAAATTGCTGGAATGCAAAATTCATATTACCGATGCTGCAACGCATGACAGGATGGTTGCCGGTACCAGTCACCTTCCGCATATAGTATCATCGGTATTAATGGAAAGTGTTTTTGCTTTTAATAAAGAAAATAACCCATCAGACATGCTGCCTTTCATAGGAAAAGGGTTTAAAGATATGACACGGCTTGCCGGTGGAAGCCCTGATATGTGGGCTGATATTGTGTTGTTAAACAATAGCAATATTATTGCAGTTCTTGAAGATTATATACAATCATTGACTGAGGTTAAACATAGTATACAGCAGGCATCACTGCATAATGACCGTAATGTGCTGTACCGGTATTTTGAAGAAGTTCAGAATAAATGGAATAAGTATCATGCATAAGAATATTGTTGTGGCTGTTGATGGACCTGCAGGTTCGGGGAAAAGTTCTGTATCAAAAGAGGTGGCTAAACGGGCAGGTCTTCAATATATTGATTCAGGGGCATTGTACAGGGCAATAACACTGTATGTGCTGAAACATTGCGGTGAACAATTTACCCGGGATGATGTATGCAGACTCCTTGGTGATATCCAGCTTAAACAGGTTTTTAATAACGATGGAAGCTGTACAACATATTGCAATGGTCTTGATGTCAGTGAAACAATACGCAATGAAACCGTAGCCACGCATATTGGCAAAATTTCGGATATAGTTGCGGTACGTGAATATGTCAATATGCTCATGAGGATGTGGGCTAAAGACCATGCAATCATTGTGGATGGCAGAGATATTGGTACCGTTGTGTTTCCTGATGCGGATATAAAGATATATTTAGATGCAACGGTTGAAGAACGAGCCTTGCGGCGTGCCAGAGAATATGCGCAAAAAGGAAAAAATATTGACGTAAATGAATTAAAGATGCACATTGCCCGTCGTGACCAGCAGGATATGAATCGTCCGTATGGCGCGCTGAAAAAAGCGCATGATGCTGTCTATATTGATACCAGCGCAATGACACAGCAGGAAGTGATTGATTATATATATTCATTGGTCAGGAATGTAATGATATAGTAACTATCGCATATAAAAATTTTTATTTTTAGATATACCTGTGAATAATTGCTAAAATAAAATTGACTTATACACGGTTTTTCTTTTGATTGTACTAACGTTATGACAATAAGGTGAAGTGGTATGGAAGTAGATAGAAATGATAGCCAGCTGTATATGGATCATGTTTCAAACCTTTCAAATGATTCCATTCAGCCAAAAACTATCTATACAGGGGAGATAGTTACTGTTGATAATGATTTTGCCTATGTCAATATTGGCACAAAAACAGACGGCAGGGTCAGCCTGGAAGAGTTTGAAACTGCTCCAAAAGTAGGCGATGTGGTGGAAGTAATGCTTATGAATAAACGCCTTCTTGATGGGATGTATGTATTTTCCATTACGGCAGCTAAGAAGGAAAAAAGCTGGCAGCAATTCTTGAAGGCTATTGAAGGGTCAAATATCATACAGGGAACTGTAAAGCAGAAATCAAAGAATGGGTTTGTTGTTGATTGCAATGGTGTGCAGGCTTTCCTGCCACTGACGCTGTCTGCCGATGTTAAGGGGAAATCTCAGAATGGGCATTCTGCAGTTTATTTTAAGATTAAAAATATTGATAGAAAAAAGCGATCAGTGCTTTTGTCCCGGAAAGATTTTCTTGATGAAGAACAGAAGAAGATATGGGATAATTTAGAAACAAATTACAAGCCAGGTGATGTAATACGCGGCAGGGTAACAAAATTTGTGGACTTTGGGGCTTTTGTTGATATTGGCGGTATTGAAGCCCTTCTTCACCGTAACGATATATCATGGCGCAAAGTATTTAAGAAAAAGAAAATATTAAAGATTGGCGAAGAACGTGATTTTTTGCTTCTTGCCATTAACAGGGCAGAAGGAAAAATTGCATTGGGTTTAAAGCAGCTTGTTCCTGATCCCTGGTTGTCGGTTATGGAAAAATATCAGGCTGGCACTACAGTTGAAGGAAAAATTGTTACAATTACCAATTTTGGGATGTTTATTGAGGTTGAGCCCGGTGTTGAAGGGTATTGCTCAGCATCAGACATTTCATGGGCAAAGCGAACAGTAAATCCTAAAGAACTGTATAAAAAAGGTGAAAGAATACAATCAGTTGTTTTACATGTGGATATTGAAAACAGAAAGTTGTTACTGGGTATAAAGCAATTACAGCCAAATCCCTGGGATACTATTGAAGATCGCTTTCCTGTGAAAAGTATTCATGTGCGTCCAATCAAAAAGATTGTTAATTTTGGCATGTTTGTGGAACTTGAGCCTGATGTCGATGGTTTGATTCATATATCGGATATATCGTGGGATGAAAATGTTAACGATATTCAGTCACAGTTTAAAGAAGGTCAGGAAATACAGTTCATAATTCTTCAAATCAATAAAGAGGAACAAAAGATTGCCTGTGGTATCAAACAGCTTACCAAATCACCCTGGGAAGTAATTGCGGAAAAATACCCGCCCAGAACAATTGTTTCCGGAATTGTAACCGGGATTGCTCCTTTTGGTATGTTTGTTAAGATTGATGGCGATACCGTTGAAGGGCTTGTTCATATATCAGAAGTATCAAGGAAAAAAATTGAATCAGTTGATACTATCTATAAAATTGGGGATAAAGTGAATGCTGTTGTATTGGGTGTTGATGTTGATAAAAAACGTCTGTCACTCAGTATAAAGCATTATGAAATTATGTCCGAAAAGGAAGAAATCAAAAAGATTTTAAACACATCAACATCTGGTACAGTTACACTGGGTGAACTTTTAAAAAATAAACTGGATAAGGAATAACACATGATAGACAGGGAAGTTACTGTTCACCGGAACATTGTTGAGCAAATGCTGATGAATGCCCGCGATTATATTCGCGCTCATCGTTCTGTGGCAATTAAAGTGGCCATTGGTGTATCAGTTATTTTAGTTCTTGGAATTGCCGCCATTGTGTATGCTGATTATAAAATTAAAAAAGATACTGCTGATTTTGAAGCAATTCTTGATGAATATAGAACAACATACACAACCAATATACAGGAACATAATGAAAGTTTTTTGCGTACTGTTAAAAGATTACAGGCAATTGCTGACAGCTCTTACTTTGGGTATGTGCACCGCAATGGTTATTATATTATTGCAGGCCTTTATTTTAATGAAAAAGATTATGCTACTGCTGCCAGATACTATGAAAAAGCTTCACAGTATGCATCACCGTTATTTGCTTCACTGGCATTACAGCAGGCAGGCATGGCATCAGAATATTTAAATAATGCCGATGAAGCTTTACGCTATTATCTTCTTTGTGAATCGAAATATAAAGATGGCTATAATATTGACCAGATACTATATAGTATTGGAAGGATGTATGCTCTTAAAGGTGAGTATTATAAAGCTCGGGAATATTATAACAGGGTATCTACTGAGTTCCCACAATCTTTTTTTGCAAAAAAGGCAGGCCAGCATAGTATTTTTTTAGGGGCACTGGAAAACGAAAAGAAAAATTAATATACTGCACTTTAAAAAAGCATTGACACAGCAACGTACTATTTTTTGAATTTATAATGGAATTTTTGATAATAGTAAATAAGGAGAAAAAAAGTGGCGGTACCAAAAAGGCGAAAATCAAAAGCAAAATCAAGGATGCGCCGTTCGCATGATGCGATTGGGGCACCAAACTTAAGACCATGCCCAACCTGTGGTGCGTACGTTCTGCCTCATAGAGTATGCCCCGAATGTGGCCATTATAAGGGAAAACTTGTAGTGGAACCGGTTGTAAAAGTTAACAAAGGTTAATGATTGTGTTTGGATATGGAGCGTTTCAGACGCTCCTTTTATATTAATCTTGACAAAATACCAATATTTATACTACTATCATATATATGATTTTGTTGTCCGGGATTTAATTTGCAAAGCAAGTTTGGTAAGGAGGGCCAGAGGTAATGACAGTTGATTTTGAAAAAATAAAAAAAATAATTGTGGATCAGTTAGGGGTCGATGAATCGGAAGTTACATTACAGGCTTCATTTGTTGATGACTTGGGAGCTGATTCCCTTGATACTGTAGAACTGGTTATGGCGTTAGAAGAAGAGTTTGGAATAGAGATACCTGATGAAGATGCCGAAAAATTATTAACCGTTGAGGATGTTGTCAAATATATTGAAGCAAAATTACAGTGATTGAATGTTGTTTTTTTGAAATGAGCAATGGATGATGAAAATAAGAAGGGCTTAGATAAAAAAAGGCAAAACCGTAAATTGCAACAGCTTGAAAAACGCTTACACTATACCTTTTCAAATAAATCATTATTGAAGCGTGCTTTAACCCACCGCTCCTATGTTAACGAATCTTCAATTCCCGTAAAAGATAATGAGCGGCTGGAGTATCTGGGTGATTCGGTATTGGGTTTGGTGGTAAATGAATATCTGTTTAAATCGTTTGAAAATTACCCTGAAGGGGACCTTGCAAAAATAAAATCTGCTGTAGTTTCAGAAGACACTCTGGCAAAAGTTGCCAATCAGATGAACTTGGGTGATTATATTATTATGGGAAGGGGTGAAGAGCTTACTGGCGGCAGATATCGTCAATCAATACTTGCAGATGCACTGGAGGCAATTATTGGCGCAGTATATCTTGATGCAGGATTAACAAAATCAAAGAAGCTGGTATTGGGGCTATTAAAAAAAGATATTCAGCGTATTGATAAACTTTCATATTTACGTGATCCAAAAACAACATTACAGGAGATAGTTCAAAAAAAATATAAAAGCAGACCCCTGTATACAGTGATTCACGAATCTGGCCCCGATCACAGTAAAATGTATACAATTAAATTAACGATAAACGATCGTGATATCACAGTTGGAACGGGAAGCAGTAAGCGAAAAGCAGAGTCTGATGCTGCAAAGAAAGCTCTGGAACTAATCTACTCCAACAGGATAAGTATATGAAATTTGAGCTGTCACATAGAAAGATCAGGATCCGTGTAGCTGGCCTGGTTGTTGAAGAAAACAAAATATTGATGATAGCTCATAAAAAAGGAAGTGAAATCTACTGGTTGTTGCCTGGCGGAGGTGTTGAATATCAGGAATCACTTGATAATGCACTGAAAAGGGAGTTCCTTGAAGAATTGGGGCTTACAGTAGAGGTTGGTGATGTTGCCTTAATAGCTGACTCAATAGAACCTCATGGGAAACGTCATATTATTAATATTGTATTCTGGTGTTATCTGATGAATACATCAATACGTTTGGGTAACGATAAAATTTTATATGATTTCAGTTTTAAGTCTATCAGTGAATTAACTGATGTTGTTATGTACCCGCCGCTTAATGAGTATATCATTCAGATGTTACAGAATAAAAACGAACAAATATATAAAGGTTCACTGTGGATCCCATAACAAATAATGATGTAATCGTTTTACAGTTAGATTCAAAAAAATCCACAATAATAATTGGCAGTAGTATACTGGCTTCATTAGCCACGCTGATCCCATATAAAAAGTGGGATGTCATTGTTGCAATTGTAAGTGATACGGTATATACATTGCATAAAGAGGTTATTGATCAAAGCCTGGCATTAATTGATGCTATTGCAATACCATATACTGACAGTGAACACAATAAATCATATGCATATGCTGAAAGATATTTCAACCAATTGCTTGAGAACCGGTGTACACGAAATTCACTGGTAATAGCAATAGGTGGTGGTGTTACCACTGATTTTTCCGGATATATTGCATCAGCATATATGCGTGGTGTAGATGTAGTGTATGTCCCCACAACACTTCTGGCAATGGTGGATGCCAGTATTGGCGGCAAGGTGGCAGTAAATATTAAAGCAGGCAAAAACATAGTGGGCTATTTTCACCAGCCTGATTATATTATTATTGATATTGAATTTTTACAAACATTGCCCCGGTCAGAATGGCGCTGTGGCATGTCAGAGGTTGTAAAGCATGCACTAATTGGGGATAGCTCAACATTAACGTTATTGCTGAATAAAGAAATACAGTATGGGCGTATTGACAATTCATTATATAACTGTATTAATAGTTCAGTGCGATTCAAAGCTTCGGTGGTTGAGAAGGATGAATTTGAAAAAAACATCAGGGCAATTTTAAATTTTGGACATACCGTTGGGCATGCTATAGAATCTCTGCTTGAATATACAGTAAGCCATGGCGATGCCGTTGCTGCTGGCATATTGATTGAATCGTATATATCCATGAAAGAGGGCATGCCAAAAGCTGATTTCGATTGCATTAGGGATATTATATCGGCATATAACCTGCTACCCAGCATTTCATTTGACTCCTATAAGATAGTTAATCATATGATGTATGATAAAAAAAATATAAAAGGTAAAACACGCTTTGTTCTTCTGGAATCAATTGGGAAGCCACAGATTGGTTGTGAAGTGAATGATGCATTGGTAAAGGAAGCATTGAACTTTTATTTGACAATGGTTAGCAAATAATGGCAGCTGAAATAAATTATTCAATAGAGGAACGTGAAGGGGCAAAAATAGTTAACCTGGCTGGTGTTCTGTGTTTAGCCACTGAAAAAGAATTTATCAGTTTGGTAGAAAGTCTGGTTGCTACCAATAATGTTATAATTAATATTTCAGGTGTATCGATGGTAACCTCGTCAGGGGTCAGGGCATTAATGGAGCTGTCACACTTTGCAAGACAAAAAAAACGCAGGGTTATGATTTTAGGGGCCTCAGATAATCTGCAAAGATTAATTAATGCAACAGAGTCATACGATTTGCTCTTAATCAATAGCGTGGAAGAAGGAATAAGAAAATTAGAATATTACGTTTAATATTCTTTTAACATATCCATTCTATAATGGAATGCCCGCTGTTCTTTGTTAATATTCAAAATAGAGATGTACATTTGGTTTGCCATTATAAATGTTTCGTGTGATAAAAACATCAACTCCAAGTATTTTTTTTATTGCATCTTCAGTTAAATCAGCAGGGACACAGGAATCAACTATAGAGCCGTTTTCCATAATGTAAAATTTATCTACTGTTTGAGCAAGGAAATTAATATCATGTGAAGCTATTATACAGCAGTTTTTCCCGGTAGAACAATACCGTATAATTGCATCATGAAGCTGATTATATGATGGTAAGGAAAGATTTTTTGTTGGATTATCCAGCATTACTATCTGCGCCTGCCGTATAAAATGAAATGCTAAAAGGGCACGTGCCTGAATATCAGATGAAAGCAGCATCAATGGTTCAGATTTATATTGTTGCAATTCAAATTGATCCAGATATTTATTGACGATGTCATAATCAAAAGACTGGAATGGTGAAAGAAAAGTTTTGTAAGGTATTCTGCTTAAAACAAGGTAATCATAAAGGGTAATGTAATGGTTATAAAAATAACCTGCCGGTTGAAATGAAATATTTTTAGCTAAATCCTTTTTTTTTATTACATGTGTTGGTTTTGCATTAAATAAAATTTCACCATTATAGTGGTTGTAGTACTGTGCTATCGTTTGAAGCAGTACAGATTTTCCACTTGCAGGTTTGCCAATTATACCAATGATTTCACCTTCAAAGAATTCAACGGTAATGTTTTTAAGAATATGATTATTGTTAATTGTTAATGAAAGATTGTTTAACCTGAGCATGGTAACCTCTTGGCATGGGAAAAAACATAGACAAAGTCAATGATTACAACAGGAATGATTATATAAAAGGGATGTATGAAACGTATTGCATATAACAATAATGATAACATTACTGTTAATATCATAATAGACAAAGGCTGACTGGATTTGCGCATAAATGGTATGGTAGTAAGCAAAGAACCCATCCAGCCTATAAGAATGAATATCATGGCAGAGATGAAAGCCTTTACAATGCTTGAAATGCCATGAATAATGTTTTTGTCAATTCCCAGTAGATTAATATAGTTTTGCCCTATACTGATAATTCTAACTTCGTATTGTAATTTTAAAAGATACATGTATTGTATACTTATAAAAATAGATATGATGATTATCGATGAAGTATTGCTGAAAAGGCCAGTGAACATTTTGATAGTATAATCATTAAAAACATCCATAGTGTTAAGATATATGATTATAAAAAGCAGGATTATAGTGAAAAGTAATGCAGTAAAATATATATCGTGGTATAATTCGTATGATGAAAAAAAATAGTGATACATAAAAAGAACTAAGAATGCAACAACGATTGATAATTGCAGGGAATGTGAAATGAGCATAGTAATGAGTAAAGCTACTGAAGCAAGGGGCGCTTCAGCACTGGTAATATAATCAGCATAACAGGGATTGAGCTGGCACCACGATTGTAGTCCAAGTGATGCAATGAATGCAATAATAATGATATGAATGAAATTAAATACCTGTAACAGAGCAATTACACTGGCAGCAATAATCAGTGCCTGTAGTATAGTGATAGTATTATTGCGGATGTTTGGGTTCTGTAGTATGTTCATGAGTTGCTGGCAAGTCCTTTGGTTCTTCCCCGGGTTGCGGTTGAATAGTAACAGGAGTTTCGCGTTGCTTCTGAACTTCCATGTAGATGGGTTTTAGCATTTTGTCTTCCTTAACTTTATTAATGAAACTTGTATTGTAGTAGTTGTTGGACAGTATCTCTTTAACTTTCATAGTATCGTTTATAAAAGCATAGCATTTGCATAGTATAAGCAAGTCGCTGTCTGATAGCCTGTATTTATTAAAATGAACTATCGCCTCATTGTATTGAGCAAGCATATAGAGAGAGCGTGCATAATTTAATGATAAAGATTCATCACGCAGGTTTTCAGGAACAATTGAGGTAAGTTCTACCACCTTGGAATATTGTTTCGTTGTATGATAATACTGAGCTGTTATAATGAATGCCTTAATATATTTGGCGGGGATTTCCTTATGTTTTTGCCGGTATTGCAGGTATACTTTTTCAAAATATTCGTAAGCTTTATTGTCATTGTTGTTGTAAAAAATAAGCCCTAACTGGTACAGTATTTCAGGGTTGCTGGAATCAATTTTATATGCTGTCTGCAGTGTTTGCAATGCACCATCATAATCATTTTTTTGCATCTGGATGGCTGATAGCAATAAATACGGTGAGAGGTTGCCTTTTTTTGTTGATATAGCCTGCTGTAAAAAAGTTTCGGCTTTTGCATACTGGCCAATATTATAATATGCCGTAGCAACTTTAAGCTGGCTGGAATATTTCATATCCTTATCAATAAATGCATATTCCAGTGCTGCCTCAAACGCTGTTGCAGCTTCACTGTATCGTTTTTCCTGAAAATATATGTCGCCAACAAGCAACTGAAGTTCACCGTAAAAAGGTATGCGGTACAAAATCTGGTTAAAATAAGAAAGCGCGTCCTGGTACTGGTTTTGCGTGTAATAATACATGCCTATTTCAAATACCGGTGAAAGAAAAGAGCTATCAAGCATAATTGCCTGTCTGAAATGCTGTAATGCTGACGAATAATCCTTTGATTTGCTATTAAGCCCTTCTTCATATTCTTTTTTTGCATCTTCGTTTTCAGTCCACATAAGTTTATTAATCAGATTTTCCGCTTTACTTTTTGCTGATGCTTCTCCCAGCACCTCATAAAAATATTTGCAGGTTTTAATGGTTTTTGGGAAATCAGATCTGGATTCGTAGATGACAATAAGGTTCCAGTATGCTAAATTACGGTATTTTGGCGTCATCTTGCGTCCAACTGCCTTTTCAAAATATTCCAGAGCACTGGTAAGATTTCCGCTGTTTTTCTCAATTTCGCCAACAAAGTAATAGGAATCACCTCTGTCAGTTGTTTCAATATCCTTTAAAAAATTTTCTTTTGCTTTTTCCCAATTTTTATGGACATAATAGCGACATCCGGCTTGATAGTAGTTGTAAGCACGTGCAGGTGTAGCAAATGCAATAAGTACAGGTATCAAAATGCAGGAAAACGCATATATAAAAGGATGTTTCATATCAGGTATCCTTAGATTAGATAGTGTTATTGCAATACTATAAACCATGTGCTGTGTTTACTCCTGTTACTATGGCTAAAACGGATACGGCTTCTGTTCATTTCTTAATGATTTATACTAATAATACTGCTGATAGTTATAAAATATGTCAATACATTAATGTATATGAACTCTGTAAGGTCAACCACACATATTGCAATAGCAACAGCGTTAAGCAGGATACTGGGCTTTGTACGCGATATGGTTATTGCATGGATGTTTGGTGCGTCATGGCAGATTGATGCATTCTTTGTTGCATTCAGGATTCCTAATCTGGTACGAAGACTGGTTGCTGAAGGGACATTATCATTGCCGCTTGTATCTGTTATTATGAGCTATCGCCGCAAAGAAGAAAGAAGAACAATAGCTAAGGACCTGTTTTCATTATACATTGTGGCAGGATTTTTAATTTCTGTTACCGGTATTGCTGCAGCACCTGCCATTGCAAGCATTCTTGGTTTTGGATTTACTGCAAACGTGTATGGCCTTTCTATACTGATGCTTCGCATCATGTTCATCTATTGCCTGTGTGCAAGCTTTGTTGCGTATGCCATGGGCGTGTTAAACATTGAAGGGATTTTCTTTTTGCCTGCATTATCGCCACTGCTGCTTAATGTGGGAATTATTCTTTTTTGCTTTATTGCATATCTGTATAACAGTGTCATGTGGCTGGCAGCAGGTGTTGTGGCAGGTGGCATTTTGCAATGCATGGTTGTTATTATCCCATTATATAAAATGGGTGTGCCACTGACAGTCTGGCATATGCAGGCAGTAAACGCTAAAGTACTGCGTATGATTGCAGCCTCAGTGATGGGCGTTGCTGTATATCATATTAATGTGCTGGTCAACACCATGATGGCATCAACGCTTAAGCAGGGTAGCGTTAGCTACCTGTATTATGCTGACAGGTTCATTGAGATTGTGAGTGGCGTGTTCATCATTTCAATGAGCAATGCGTTTCATCCTGAGGTTTCACGGTTGTGGGCTACAAAGGATACTGTACGCCTGCAGGCAACAATCAGCTCAATGCTTCAGGCATCACTGTTTATTGCACTTCCTGCCAGTTGTGGACTTATTGCAACAGGGAAGGTTATACTGGCAACGTTCTTTGAGCATGGGAATTTCTATAGTTTTGAAACAGCCATGACGTATAAGGCGCTTGCGTATGCTGCAATTGGCATCCCTGCGTTTGCAGTGGTGCGGATTCTTATGCCGCTTTTTATCAGTATGAAGGCATCTGTATTTATTAATCTAATTTCAGCAGTTGCAATTGTCCTGAATGCGGTGCTTGGCTTTGTACTTATGCATACACGCCTTCTGCATGGGGGATTGGCACTTGCTAACAGCATTTCATTATATGCTGTGGCGATAGCTCTTGTGATAAAACTTTTCCATTCAATGAAGGTGAAAGTGGATAAAAGGTTTACTGTTGCTGTGATGCAGTATTGCATTGCTTCTGGAATAATGGGGCTTTCACTGTATGTTCTGCAATCGTTTTTACCCTATGAGAAAGGTGTTGTATATACAGCTGTGCTTGTTACACTGGGGATTGTGCTGTATGCCCTACTATGTAAAATTATAAATCCTGATATGACATTACGTACAGTAATACATGCTATTCGGAAAGATACGTAACGTTTAAATTCTGGATATTAGCCATGGCTTCTAAAAATTCAAGAGGCATTTCCGTTTCAAGTGAATGATATGCTAAAGCTATGTAGATGTTTGTTTTCTTTTCCTTAGGGCGTGTGGCAT
>DYLU01000007.1 GCA_020721905.1 Leptospira biflexa
AATGGGGGTTCCACAATGGGCTTGACATTGCTGCACCGTATGGAACTCCAGTAGGTTCTGCACGTAGTGGTGTTGTTATTGCAGCAGGGTGGATGGGTGGTTATGGGAAAGCTGTTATCGTTCAGCATGATGAAGGCTTTAAAACACTCTATGGTCATCTGTCTACAATAAATGTTCGTCCCGGGCAAAAAGTTAAGGCAGGGCAGTTTTTAGGAAGAGTTGGATCCACCGGATGGTCAACGGGACCTCATTTGCATTTTACGCTATGGCAATATAATAAACTGATAAACCCCATGAAGGTGCTATGGTAAATGTAGCATCATGCATGAACAAAAAATCAGTCAATTTTTAAAAAAATCCGCTCATCAATTAAGTCATGAGGCTGTACAGCAATTATCTCTGTTTCTGAAACTGCTTATACAGTATAACGAGTCACATGACCTTACGCGGATAAAAGATATAGATGAAATTATCATAAAACATTTTGTAGATTCATTATATATATCTTCATTAATTGATATACCATCGCCTCTTCTTGATATTGGCACTGGTGCTGGTTTTCCCGGAATTCCTTTGGCGATAGTTCATAGAAATAACTTTTTTATTTTAGCAGAAAGCAGACACAAAAGAGTTGAATTCCTTACTATCGTAAAAAATGAATTACATCTTGATAATGTAGAACTTTATCCTCACCTGGTAACTCAAAAATCTTTTTTTAACGTGAATGGAGTTATTACGCGTGCTGTTGAGTCTATTGAAGACACATTGCACCGATGCAGACATTTTTTAACAAAGGGTAAATTTGTTATATTTATGAAAGGTCCTGCAGTAGATGAAGAAAAAATAGAAAAGCATGACGATTATAGTTTAGTAGTTGATAAACACTATACGCTGCCTGATACAAAGTATCAAAGAAGGCTTATAGTTTATAAAAAAGTAACTGATGAAATAAAGAAACTATATTATATACATAAGGATGGCACATCACCAGAGGGCATAGCAATAACGTCATCTGAAAACAAGCGGTTCAAAGAATTTAAAAAGATTGCAGAAAATCCCAAAAAGTACAATACCACCTTTGTTTCCGGAAAAAAAATAATTAAAGAATTAATAGATACAAAACCTCAATTATGCAAATATGTAATTATTTATGACGGGTATACAGAATCAGATCCGGATTTTATACATCTCATTTCAAAATTTAGTAAACAAAGAATTATTATCCTGAAAAAATCGCTGTTTAATGAGATAGATATTACCGAAGCAGATCAACCGGTAATGGTTGTACAGGTACCTGCTCTTACGCAGTGGGATTATACCTGCCGGGGACTATCGCTCATGATTCCCTTTCAGGACCCGGTTAATATGGGTGCTGCTATACGAAGTGCTGTTGCGTTTAGTGTTACACATATTATTGTGTGTGAAAATGCAGCATATCCTTTTCATCAAAGGGCGGTAAGGGCATCGGCTGGGGCAGTGTTCCATTGTACCATAGAAAAAGGTCCAGCTTTGCATATGCTTGATACCCGGACAGTACCCTGCCCCATTTTAGCACTTGATATGGAAGGAAAACATATTTACAATTACAAATTCCCACAAAAAGCTATTTTATTGCCTGGAACTGAGGGTCCCGGATTGCCTGCTATTGATAACGCAGTAAAATTGAGCATACCAATTCATACGGTAGAATCGCTTAATGCAGCTGTTGCAGTATCCATAGCATTGTATGAGTGGCATAAACAAAACAAGAATATTGAAAATTAAAACGAAGTATATTACCTTACCTTCTAAATTTATCTCGTAGTTTAAGATAAAACTTGCCGGCTTTCATTGCTATGTCTTCCTTTGTATCCTCTTCCATGCTCAAATCAGGAATTTGACCAGTGGGACCATACATGCCTTCCATCATTTTTAATATATTGTTTCTTATCATTTTACGCATAGGTATATGTGAAATCATTCCATACATTGCAGCGCTTCCTTCATAAGCCAGATGAGGATTTTTTTTAACATGCTCAAATGCATTTTTTACATCATTTATAAATTGTTGGACAACTTTGGCATGTACTGGTGTAATCATTGCGTGCAGTGCATCTGGCCGCTGTAGCCTGTCAACATGCCATCCTTTCTTTTCTAAAATATCCCCAATTGCAAACGTATTGACATCAGGGTCAATCGAACGGTATGCAAAAACACTCATATGAGGGGTGCCTAATATTTCCATTCCTTTAATTGATTTTATGCCTTTTTGAATTTTTTTTGTAGTTTCCATAATAGTTTTTGCATTGTGTAAATACCCTTCCTCACCCTGTGAAACCATTGCTGCCCAGGCCGCTGCTATTGTTCCGCCAGGTCGTGTTCCAAGTAAAGCTGGTGAGGCAAAAACTCCACCACGCCAATCTTCATAGATGAAGAATTGATGACGTAAATACTGCATATTTCTATACACGATGACCGAAGCGCCTTTTGCACTGAAACCGTATTTATGAACATCGGCAGACATTGATGTTACTCCTTCAACACGGAAGTCAAAAGGTGGGATTTCATAGCCCAACTTTTCAACAAATGGTAAAAGAAAACCACCCAAGCAGGCATCAACATGAAGAGGCAGCTTTTTCCTAATTGCTATCGTGCTCAGTGAATCAATTGGGTCAATAACACCATACGGATAACAGGGCGCTGAGCCAACAATAAGTATGGTATTGCGATTAATGAGTTTTTCAACTGCTGTAACATTTACTTTAAAATCTTTATCCAATGGAGCATGAATAATTTTCACATCAAAATATTCAGCAGCTTTTTCAAATGCAACATGAATGCTTTCCGGAACAATCAGTTCAGGTTTTTTAATCTGCGGCCGTAGTTCACGCGCCATATCACGGTATGTTTTAACAGCTAAAAGACAGCTTTCAGTTCCACCTGAAGTCATTGTCCCGCATGCATCATTACCCGCATGCAACATTTGTGCAGTCATTTTTACTACTTCATATTCAAACTGTTTCAGGCTTTTGAATGCCATTGGATTGAGGCCATTTTCGTCAAAATACAGATCAAATGCTTTTTGTAAAAATTTTGTATGTTCATCATCACGGTGGTATACAAGACTGAATGTTTTTCCTTTTTTCCAGTTGGCGTCGTTAATACCATATTGCTTCATAATCGATAATACTTTATTATATAGTAATCCTTTTTCTGGGAGTTGTGTAAATTCCATAAATAGTCTCCTGTTAAAAATTATATCTATCAATTACGCATACACTACCTTATATTGAGCGAAATAAGTAACCGAAGGTAATACCAAGATAATTGCCAATTGCATAGCCAATAACTCCAGTAGTAATTCCTGACAAAATAATATATTTATTGTGAAGCGCATCTGCAACTACGGGTACAAATGGTGGGGAGCATATACCAGCTACCGATGTGATAATGTAGGTATCAGTATCAATTGAAAAAATTTTGCAGAATATTCCGTGTAAAAGCAGACTACCAAAAATAGCAATGAACACATAGAGTAGAAGATAAATATTAATATGAATAAGATTGTCAATATTAACCATTGAACCAACTATCGTGCAGAAAATATATATTAAATACATCCCAAACTGGAATGTCCTTTTTAGATTATGAACATAAGGGCTGAGCGAAAAAAGTATAGCAACAGTGGTTAAGGCAAGAATAACAATCATTGTTTGATATTGTTGAGGGAAAACAAGTGAAATACCAAATGAGATAGCTACAACAAGAAATGATAGTACGAATGCAATTATAAGTTGAGGAAATATTTTCCGTGTAAAAATGTCCCCATAAAGTTTTATGTCTTCATCAGTTTTTGCATTTTCCCCTTCATCATTTACAACTGAGAAAGCCGGAAGAAACTTTAAAAAAATCCTTTGGGCTATTGATACCAGAAAGATTATATAGAGCATTGAGAAAACAGTATCATATGTATGAACAATGACAAATGTGGTTGAATCAACCTGGAAAGCTTCCTTAATAGCAGCTAAATTTGGGGTGCCGCCGGTATAAACGCCTATAAGCATACCTGCTATCTTCCATGCATCAGGTATGGAATGTTTAAATGTTATATATCCAATAAAAACAATAATAATAACTGCTATGCTTCCCAGGCTAAAAGAAAGCAAAGCTTTACCAGCTAACTTAAACCAGGTTTTAATATTTATCGTAAAAAGAAGCAGAGGAATACCCAATACAATAGAAATATTGGATCCAATGTCCTGAATTTGTTTTGCATTATCCGGAAGTATTCCTATATTACCTATTGTTATCCCAGCTATATAACATAGTAATACAGGTCCAATTTTATTGATTATTGGAAACCTGTAACAGCAATATATTATTATAGCAGGAATTAAGATATAGAAGCTTATTAAAAAGACTGAATAGAAAGTATCCATAGAACACTCCATAAAATTCATTATAATGAAATATATTTCACTATAGTGAAATATGTCAAGAAAAATTTTTTGTTTGACTTTATTATTTCATGAGAATTACCTTGAAGGCATTCGGGTATAAAATGTTATACTATCTATTTTTTTGGAATATGATATTTTATTATTGCTCATCATTATTAAGTATATAATTTTATTCAGGAACTGGCAGGGCTATGAAAAAAGCTGAACGAATACAGTGGGAGAAAGAACAAAAGGTAAATAGATTTATTCAAATTGCAAAGGGGATATTTTTTCAGAAAGGATATGACACAACAACTATCGACGAAGTAGCAAAACTTGCTGGTTATAATAAACGAACACTCTATCATTATTTTAAGGATAAAGAAGAGTTATTTTTGGCGGTGGTTTTAGATGGGCTTAAGTTATTCAATGAAAAACTACAGGAAGCATATGATAACCCAATTGAAAAACATACTAAGCTTTACAGTATGGGTAAGGCTTTTTTTACATTCTTTCTTGAATATCCTCATTATTTTAATCTCATAATGACATATGAAGCTCGTAATTGTATATACTATCCAGCACAAGTTTCAAACGGTATAGGATTTTATAAAAATGAGTGCCAAAAAATTGCCGACAGAAATACTGAGTTGATATTGGAAGCTATAGAATACGGCATACAGGAAGGTAGCATACATACTACTCTGACACCAAGGCAGCTGATGGTAATACTGTGGGGCCAGGTTTTTGGGATTACACAGATAATTATGATGCGTCAGACATACTTTAAAGAAGCCTTTGGTATTGACCACACCGAATTATTTGAAAGATTTCTCCTTCACACAGAAAAAACGTTAAACAATCCCATATAACTAATAAAAAAAGCCGCCAAAAAATAGCGGCTTTAGATAAGTGGTTTTTACAATAGTATTATATCGCTCTAACGGAAACAGCTCGCGGACCCTTATCGCTGCTTTCGATCTCAAATTCAACCTTTTGTCCTTCTTTTAATGTCCTGAAACCGTTACCAATAATACCGGTATAATGTACAAATACATCGCTACCGTCTTCTTTGGAAATGAATCCAAAACCTTTCTTTTCATTGAACCACTTGATTGTACCTTTAGGCATGTGAAAAACTCCTTAAATAAATAAAATACGGCTAAAAGCCTCATCAGTAAGATGTGCATTCGTTTTATTTTTAAAACTCCGGAAGGAATTTTTATGAAAATAAAACTAAACTATACAACCTTACTGCTTGTAACATATATACTAATATTTCGCTAAGTTGTCAACAATTTATTACAATTTATGTAATTTTTTTATTTAAATAAGAAAAACAGCTCTGGTTATATTTTAACCAATCGCATTTCCTTTAACCGTTTACCAAAAACAACGGTTATGCCCAATCGAAGAATTCCCGATATAAGTAATATTGTATAAATACTACTTTCGTTAACAGGGGGCAACATCTGTATTAAATAACCGCCTGATAAGGCTCCAGCGCTAATCATTATGCCATTTATCAGATTTAAATATGAGATATACCGAACACGTTTGGAACTTACTGATGCATCAAACATATAGTTGAATGAACTAATGGTGAACCCGGACCATACAACCCCGGAAAATATCTGAACAACAAGCAAATAGATCATATTACAATTTAAGACCCATAATACAGGAACTATCGCTATTAATGGTGATGTGATATTCAATACTTTGGCATTCCCAATTTTATCAGCTATTGTACCCCACGAGTGCATGGCTATATACATAACAAATGGAGCACTGACTGTAACTAATGAATACTCAAAATAAGAAAATGAAAAATGTTGCAGCATGAGAACCGCAAAAAAAGGTGCTGATAGATATACAGCAAAATTCATCAATGATATAAATGTTATAAAAATAAGAAAATCATTTTTCCTGATACTTTTGAACATGTTAGCTGGCATTATGCTTATCTTTTCAATTTCAAATGATGGTTCGTGCATTTTTAAAAGATAGTAAAATGAGATAAATCGGCTGATAGAAGCAATAAGGAAAATAGCTACAAATGTATGCATAATGTATTTTTTGGGAGACAATCGCAGTGTTATTCCTGCTGACAATGAGACCAGAACAAGTAAAACTCCCAGAATGCTGTTTCGGAATCCAAAGTATTTGCCCCGCTTATGAGAAGGGATAAGATCGCTCATCAGGCTTGCCCAGGCAGGGTTGCCAATGGAGCCAAATACAGTGTAGAGTGTTACAATAGCTATGAATATTTCAATCTGGTGATGTTTGACTAATGACAGGCAATGTCTTAATATATCGGTTTCTATCGCATATACCATAAAAAATAGTATGGCACACAATAAAAGCGTTGAAGCCTGTAAAAATACGAAAATACAAAATACTGTTTTTCGGGATTTAAAAATCTGAACGAGTCTGTTTGAAAATACCTGCAAGACCGAAGCTGTTATATTAGGAACCGCACTTAATATTCCCACATGCACAATAGTGCCTTTAATCACAAGCAGAAATGGTGTAAAGTAATCCTGAACGCAGCCAAACATTATGCTTGCAAATATTCCGTCAAGAAAAGATGCTTTGAGCGTTTGGCGTAATTTTGTTTTTTTTACTTGTATTTTATTGTTATGTATCATATATGGAAGCACAAATGAATATTATGTACATTTGCAATACTTTTACAGATAAAATACGAAAAAATTTATTAAAAATATGTTTTAGCGTGTGCGATAGTAACTGTAACATAAATATTATTTCGGGATTAATCCAGTGAGAATTATTGCCATTTCAAACAATAAGGGAGGCGTGGGCAAAACTACCAGCACAGTAAACATTGCCGCCGCCTTACAGATTTTAGGAAAAAAAGTTCTTGTTATCGATATTGACCATCAGGCACAGTCAACATACCATTTTGGGTATAACCCCAATAATTTAACATATTCAGTATATAATGTGCTTAAAGGGGAAATTGCATATCAAGATGTCATTATTAACCGGGATGGATTGCATATTCTCCCGTCAAAAAATGAACTTAAAGATATTGAATTTATTCCATTACCTGCCAAAGAATTTTTATTAAAGGAAGCATTGGAAGGAATCTCTGATTATGATTTTACCCTGATAGATTGCCCACCGTCATTGGGAATATTGACACTGAATGCTCTGACATTTGCTCATGAAATATTGGTTCCACTTCAGGTTCAGTTTTTGCCATTTCATGGTATGTATAATTTGTTTGAAGCAGTGCAAATGGTAAGACGCAGACTTAACAAAGATATTGAGATAACCGGTATTATTGGGACCATGTTTAATCCCAAAAAACAGATAAATGTTGAAGTAATAGAAGAAACTAAAAAACGACTTCCAGGTAAATTGTTTGAAACGCTTATTCGTGAAAATGTTCTTCTGCAGGAAGCACCAAGCTGGGGAAAAACTATATTTGAATACAAGCCTAACAGCAATGGTGCCGTAGATTACATGAATCTTACCAAAGAGATTTTAGAAAAGGATGTAAACTAAAGCTTTGAGTTATCTATAACCTTCCGTGCCTGACGTTCTAATACCTGTACAGCAACAATTAACATGGCAAATCGTTTGTCTTTGGTTTGACCGTGGTAAAATCTATAATATATCTGTTGAGCTATTACTGCAAGACGGAATAAACCAAAACAGAAAAAGTAATCAAAATCACTCATATCAATACCACTCTTTTGCTGATAGCGTTCCACCAGTTCTTTTCGTGTGAGCGCTCCATCAAGATGAGTTGGCATCAATCGTATGAGATGTACTTCTTCCGGATCATTTTTTTCAACCCAGTATGCAAGTGAATTACCTAAATCCATAACGGGGTCACCTATGGTTGCCATTTCCCAGTCAAGAACACCAATTATCTTTTTAGGGTTATTACTATCAAGGACAACATTATCAAATTTATAGTCATTGTGAATCACTGCAGCCCGTGTTGGTGTTTTTGGCATTTTTCCCTGTAACCATTGAATGACTTCAGTGTACAGTGGAGCGTCCGGGGTCAGAGCATCATGATAGCGAGCAATCCATCCATTAACCTGACGTTCAATATATCCTTCGGGTTTACCAAAATTTTCCAGTCCAATTTCTTTATAATTGAGTGAATGGAGCTGGCACTGTATATCCAGTAACTGTTCACAAAGGTATCTGAATTCTTCCGGAGTATATGATAAACCTGAGGGGAGTTCTTTGCGTAGTATGATTCCTTTTATACGTTCCATAACATAGAATTTTGCGCCAATGACTGATTCATCATCACAATATACAAGAGGTGTGGGGCAATATGGAAATACAGGCTTTAATGCTTTCAATATTGAATATTCACGATGCATATCATGAGCTGTTTTTGCTTTTTTGCCAACTGGAGGCCTTCTTAAAACCATTTCTCTGTTGCCGGCTTTAATAAAATATGTTAGGTTTGAAAATCCACCTGGAAATTGTTTTATTTCAATTGGCCCTTGAATATCAGGGACATGCTGAATAAGATAATCCAGTATTACTGTACCGTCTATCGTTTCCCCTTCCCTGATTTCAGCTGGTTTATCAATATAATTATCCATAAAAGAATCCCCCATTTGTCAAAGTTTTATATAATTGTATAATATCAGGAAACATTCACGTGCATATTCATCAGGTGTTACTCCTCTCTTTGAGTATTTCCATCGTTTCAGATACCAGTCCTGCAGAATGGCCTTACTTATTGAAGCAATCAAAGATGTCTGTATATCTCTACGGAATTCATTATTCTTTATACCTTTTTCAATAATATCTTTTATTAGCGATTCTGTTAACAGTTCACCTTCAATTGTTTTATTGTATTCAGAACCTGTGAAATAACGTGTTTCCATATATGAGAAATAAAACCAATCTTTTAAAACCTCACTGATAAAGATATGAGCACGTATGAAATTGTATAATTTATCTTTTGAAGATGATGAATGAATGAATGATTCAGATAATACCTTCTCTACAGAAGTGCGCCCATACTGTTGAATGATATGTAATAATTCATCTTTTGAAGGGAAATATGCATATAATGCACCAATACTCAAGGATGATACTGTTGATAGTTCACGCATGCTCATGACAGAATAGCCTTTTTTATTGCTTATTCTTATAGCTGTATGAATGATCCGTTTGAGGTTTTCAATTGATTGAGGTGATTTCTTAACCCTGATAAGCTGTCTGTTATCATCATATAATTTACTAACAATATCAGCAAGGATAAACTTTATACTTTTCTTAAAACTGTTAAAGTTTTCCAGTTCGATACCATGTATATTATCTGACTTCTCTGCCTTCATAACTTGATAAAATCCTTTTAGCAACAACTGACTTATGCACTTCGTCAGCACCATCATAAATACGTGCTGCGCGTTCGTGTCTGTAAAAGAATGCCAGTATAGTATCATCAGTCATTCCCAGACCACCATGAACCTGCAATGCTCTGTCTATAACCTTCTGCATAACATTTGCCACATAGAATTTTATAAGCGATACATCGATGCGAGCTTCTTTCTGACCCAGGTGTTCTATCTTCCACGCTGCCTGTAAAGTCATAAGGCGTGCTGCCTGAATTTCAGCAGCAGACTCAGCTACCCATTCCTGAATAATCTGACGGGTAGCAAGTGTTTTGCCATCAGGGGAAATAATTCGTTTGTTAGCACGAGCACACATTAAATCAAATGAACGTTTGCAGATTCCCAGCCAGCGCATGCAGTGATGAATGCGGCCAGGTCCCAAACGTTCCTGAGCTATCACAAAGCCCTGGCCTTCAGGTCCCAGTAAATTTGTTACCGGTACACGGCAATTTTGCAATAAGATTTCACCATGGCTAAAATAATCACTGCCTTCGTGTCCCATAACCGGAATGTTACGTACCAGATTGAAGCCGGGAGTATCGGTAGGTACAATAATCATGCTTGCGCGAAGGTATGTTGGTGCTTCAGGATTGGTAACAGCCATAACAATTGAAAATTTTGAGCCATCTGCGGCAGTGGAATACCACTTATGCCCGTTAATAACGTAATCATCACCATCTTTAACTGCGGTTGTATCAAGCAAGACTGGATTAGAACCGGGCAGGTCAACCTCAGTCATGGAAAAGCAACTACGAATTTCGCCACGAACAAGCGGCATCAGATACTTTTCACGCTGCTCATCATTTGCATATTTTATCAGTATTTCTATATTGCCTGCATCGGGTGCCTGACAGCCAAATACATAGTGGCCCAATGGAGTCCTTCCTAATGACTCAGAAACAAGGCCGTGTTCCACTAAATCTAGCCCCATCCCACCATATTCCTTAGGAACCTGTGGTGCCCATAACTCCATCTTTTTTACCATTTTTCGCTTTTCTTCAAGAACCGGCAGCATTGCCTTGATATCATTGCGAGCAAATTCCTGTTCCAAGGGGATTAGTTCTTTTTCCACAAATTCATCAATAAGTTCCAGAATAGCTTTCACCTTATCACTGATTTCAAAATCCATAACACCCTCCTATGAAATGTTACATCATCTATACGTCTTAAGCGATGGATCATTGTCTAACTCAATATGCGGGAAAAAATTAAATGATGCTAAAATGAGTTCTTTTTCGTTATATCGCAGATGGGTCAATGAGGTGTTGACTATCTGCCATGTAAGGCGCATTGCTGTTTCATCATCAAAACCAAGAACCATCTGGACAATAGCGCCAATAATTCCTCCCGATGAAACAACAATAATATTTTTCCCCCTCCCATTTTCCTGTATAATTTCGGTGATAGCTGACCTTACCCGTTGTTTTACTTCTGAAAAAGATTCAATCCCATCATAATGTATCTGTGATTTTACCCAGTAACGCATAACTTTTTCAAATACACGCTGAAAAGCTTTTTTATCTGTATATATCTGCTTGATCTCCTCCTCTAGTGAAGGTTCGTCATCAAGCAAAACAGGAAATATTGTTTTTATTATTGTTATTGAATCGTATTCATTGAATCGGCTATCAATTTTAGGTTGAGGCAATTGAACGTCTTTTAATTTAAAATAATTGATTATGGTTTGGGCAGTCTGCAGTTGTCGTTTTAGTGTGCCACAATATAGTGCATCAATTTTTTTATTTTGATAGCGATAGTTGTATAGATATTCAGCCAGTATCTGTGACTGATTATACCCTTTTTCCGAAAGGTTATCATAATCACCCTGCCCAAAAGAACCCTGGCCATGCCGGATAACCAATATTTCACTCATACTGCAATCCTGCTAAAAAGCATTATTCACCTGCCACATGCAAAAGTTGGAATACGTTAATGATTAATTTATTCATTCCAATTATGATACCATATGCACTGTAAATTGAATGTAAAAAAAAGTCAATAAAAATATAACGAACGTTCGTTATTTTTGTTGATTTTTTTAATCTTTATTATTATAATGGCTTTACATTATTTAAATTAAAATATTATAATAACTGTACTATATACTATCATCGTTTAATTTCAGGTAACAATGCATGGTAAGTAAAGTAAAAATCCTTGTATGCATTAAACAGGTTCCGGATAACAATGCTTCAGTGTATTTAAATAATAATGGAATACCTGAATATGATGAAAAAACAGTATATGTCATTAACAGGTATGACGAATATGCACTTGAAGAAGCATTGCAGTTAAAAGATCAGGATTTGACGTATTGTATACATACTATTTCTGTTGGACCATCAAGAGTACAGAAAGCATTACAACGCTCGCTTGAAATGGGAGCAGATGAAGCGTTTCATATACAAACACCTGAAGGTGAGTTTAATACTCCATATATGATTGCACAGGCAATAACAAAATTTGCACACCAAAACTATGACATTATATTCACAGGCGTAATGTCGGAAGATGCAATGAATCAGCAAACAGGACAGCTGATAGCGGCAATGTCAGGATATCATCATGCAACTGGTGTAACGAAACTATCGCTTTTACATAATACCGTAACCATAACCCGAGAGCTGAATGCACAGGAATCACTGATGTATGAATTGCCTGTACCGTGTGTCATTTCTGTACAATCAAGTATATATAAACCACGTTACCCTTCTCTTTCAAATGTACTGCGAGCACGTAAGCAAAAAATTGCCATAATAAAACCAGATTTAGTAGTACCTGTTGCCCAAACAACAAGCCATTTTACCATGCCGCAAAAAACCACTAAATGTCAGTTTATTGAAGGAAGCATGTCGCAAAAAA
Organism: Leptospira biflexa; assembly: GCA_020721905.1. Taxonomy (GTDB): domain Bacteria; phylum Spirochaetota; class UBA4802; order UBA4802; family UB4802; genus UBA4802. Next base: position 12,683 of record DYLU01000007.1, read on the forward strand.
TTACTGAGCTATATGCTGTTCTCCATAAAAATGCAGTTTTGTGAGGCACTATGAGTATAGTGGTTATTGCTGATGTTAAAAACCGTTCAGTAAATCCTTCAACATTAGAAATGCTATCTGCTGTAAAGAAAATTGCTAATAAAAATAATATGCCAATTTATTTATTGATTCCATTTGGAAATATTGGTGGCAATAGTTACTGTTCAGGTGAGTTTAAAACCTGCATATTGGACCTAAACATTGAGCAGTACAGTGCACCTATCCTTGTTAAGTATCTTTCCACAGTTATACGGGAAGTTAATGCCTCTTATGTTATTGGGTTGCATACTCCTTTCTCGATAGACTATATACCAACAGTGTCAGTTGAAATTAATGCACAGTGTGTTACTCAAATACACTCATTAGATGTTGCTGAAGGTATTACTGTAACGCGCGCCAGTCATACTGGTAAGTTAGATCAGCATATTGTTATTAATGAAACTCCGATTATACTGACAGTACTCCCGGGCAGTTTTGAGCCATATACCATTACCAATATGCAAAGAAAAGAAATAATGACAATACACATCCCTGAAGAAGATAAGCATGGATACTGTAAATTTATTATAAATGATATTGAGGATGCATCACTGGATGAAGCTGATGTAATTGTTGGTGCAGGCAAAGGAATTGGTTCAAGGGAAAATTTAAATTTGATATATGAATTTGCAAAAGTTTTTCCACACAGTGCTGTAGCAGGATCTCGTATTGTATGTGACTATGGATGGCTACCGTATAACAAACAGATTGGCATAACAGGAAAAAGTATTACACCTAAAGTATATATTGCCTGTGCAATTTCAGGTTCATCGCAACACGTGGCTGGTATTAAAGGAGCACAAACAATAATAGCAATAAACAAAGATCCATATGCACCTATTTTTAATGTTTCGCATTATGGAGTTGTGGCAGATATATTTGAATTTATTCCTCAATTCATTGAATTTTTACAACATAATACATAAAATGATTTTAATATTTATTCTCTATCTTTTTTAGGCAGGAAATGCTTGATTGCCCCTGCTGTCGATAGCTGTGGCGGTAATAAATTTCTTTACTTTAAACTAAAAAAGTATTTCCGGGAAATTATTACTATTATATTTAAATTCTACAAAAATATAATAATTTGTTGATTTTTACTAAGATAAGAAGTATATTGGACTTTCAATAAAGTTTGGTACATAGAGCAGTTAATATTACCCTTTTTAATAAATTACGATAACATTATAAGATCCTATTAGCAACGGAGCTTAACAAGTATGAAAGGTAAGTTAATTACAGCGCTTTTTTTTGCATGTGTAGCAGTTACATCATTGATATTTTATATTATAGCAATATTGCTAAGAGTTATCACATACTCATTTGATAAAAGGTTGCGGTTGCTACATTTATTCACATGTTTCTGGGGTTCATTATATACGTATGTCATGCCTCCATGGAAAATAAAGGTGGAAGGCAGAAATAAAATAAAGAATAATGTACCCTATGTCTTTGTATCAAATCATCAATCACAACTGGACATTCTTGTTGCGTTCAGGTTGTATAAACATTATAAATGGGTTTCAAAGATTGAAATTTTTAAAGTTCCCGTTATAGGCTGGAATATGATATTGAATCGTTATATAAAACTAGTAAGAGGCGATAAAGAAAGCATAGCACAAATGATGAAGGATTGCGAGATGCATCTAAAAGAAGGTAGTCCTGTGTTTATTTTCCCTGAAGGTACACGTTCACCTGATGGCCATCTTAAAGAGTTTAAAATGGGTGCTTTTATACTGGCCAGGAAAATGAATCTTCCAATAATGCCTGTTATTATTGAAGGAACACGCTTTGCATTGCCAAAATACAGCATTGATTATCATGGAAAACATAGAATTACCTTAAGGGTACTTGATGAGATAACACCTGAAACATTTAAGGATATGACTGTTGAACAACTGGCACAGTATACATGGAATTATATGAATACTGAATTACGAAAATTAAGAATAGAAATGTACGGATATGATGACGTTAAAAATAATTAATTATAAAAGAGCTTGAAAAAATGATATAGATCAGGTATCTTTGTAAACAGGCGTTATTGATTTATTAATTTTTAATGAGGTTCGCTGCAATGTCGGATATAGATGAGTTTGCTTTTGACGATGATCTGTTTAAATTGGATGACGACCTTGAAGAAATAAAGCAAAAAGATACTGCAAAAACTCAAAAAGTAAATGAAGATATAGAAGATTTCAAACCTGAAAAAGAAAGTTCAGATAGTATTCGTAAACGCTCGTCCAGGGATTTTCATCCTGATATGGATGCGCTTCTTATCACTGCACAATCTTCCATGATTATTGATGGAATGAAAAAATATACTGAAAGGGATTTTTCAGCTGGTAATTTGCCAATGTATCTTGAAGCGCTGAATGGTGTTAATCTTTATATCAAAATATTAGATAGAAATCCCAAGAATTATCATAAATTAAAAGCAGTAATAAATGCAGATCCCGATTGTCAGGAAGTAGAAAATATAGCGTTTAATCTTTATAAAAAAATATTTGGCAATGACCCGGAAACTGACCAGGAAAAACTGGTTGCTTTTGAAAAATTTTCTGCATTATTCAAAGATGCTGTTAACAGGGCTACTCTTGCTACTTCAATGAAAGATATAAAGAAATATTTTTTATTATCAGGCGGTCTGGATGAAATTAAAGTTTCACAATTGGTGACCGTTAATGATGAGGAACTGAAAAGAGATATATCCAATTTGCAACGTTATATTGCATTGGGACTTGCATATATTGAAAAGGGAAATGTTGAAATTATTAAAGGTTTACGAGGACGTGATTTAAATAACTATATTGTACGTGGTTCTCAATTACTTGCATATTACTTTAAGTTGATAAAAAATGAACGTCTTGCCGATTATTATGCAAGGATAAACACAATTTACAGTAAATATTTTGTAGTTAAAGATTAAATACCATTCGTTAGTTCCAATAAAACTGAATCTAACATAAACATTCCTTCATACGTACACTGCAATTTTTCGTGCCCATCAATTATAGTGCATTGTAATAATTTTTTTTCAATTAATAATTTAATAGCTTCTTTAAAACCTGATGATGGAATATAACTGGTTTTTGTATAAAATTCATTGAGATAAAATCCATCTATAAGTCGTAATTTATTCATAAGGTATTCTATGGCAACATCCTTGATTGTCCGAATATCTTCTATACGGCTGTCAATGGGATTATTACAATAATCGTTAAGATTGCTGTTATAATATCGCCTGTGTTTATAAAAAGAATGTGCACTAGCACCAAAACCAATATATTCTTCAAAATTCCAGTATTTGCAATTATGGCGAGATTCAAACTGCGGTAGAGCAAAATTTGAAATTTCATAATGACGGTAACCTGAGGTTGTAAGAATTGATATTGTTTTTTCAAACATTGCACGCTGAAAGTTTGAAAACTTTTCCGGATTTAAAATACGGGAGTATAACGGGGTATTTTTTTCAAATGTTAATATATATGCTGAAATATGTTTTGGTTTACATTGTATTATTGTGTTCAGTGAATCAATGTAGTCTGTGACTGTTTGTCTGGGAATACCAACAATTATGTCAATACATGCAGTAATATCAGCGATACTGCAAAATTCTTCTATGATTTCCTTCCCGGCAGGTTTTGGTTTCCTGCCAATATATTCGTGTGCTCTTTTGTCAAGAGTCTGTACTCCCAGTACAAAACGGTTTATTCCAACCGAATGTAATTCTTTAATATAATTCAATGAATAGTTATCAGGGTTACATTCAAGAGTGATTTCAATATGAGGTGCTATCGCATAATAATTTTTTATGGTTTTTAAAATGGTTTCACATTGATAGCTTTCTAGTAGTGATGGGGTACCCCCGCCAATGTAAATGGTATCAACCACATGATCTTTAAATTCAGTTGAATAATGTTGTATTTCAAAACTCAATCTTTTTATATACTTATCAATGAGTGTATGCCAGCTTTTATCTTTATTTACCGGGATTGAATAGAAATCACAATAATCGCATTTTTCTTTTTGGCAAAACGGGATGTGGATGTAAATTCCTAAGTTCATTGTGTATTAACAGGTAAACAGGGATGTAAAAATTTTGGTTCAAATACACCTTTCAAACACAATGCCAGTTGATGTAATGATTCATCAGTATCGGAAAATGACATGAGCATGGAATAATTACTGAAGTGTTTGATATATGGGTATGGATTTCCAGTGATAAGCAGCAATACTTTGCTGTAATGTTTCATTGATTTCAGCTTGTTATGTAATTCAGTTGTTGAGTATGATGAAGCATCTATCAGGAGTACTGTATTGTTCTTTTTGCTTACCGGTGCATTCATGATTACATTTTCTTTTTTAAAAATATTGATGAGATTGTCATTTTTTGAAATAACTTCAGCATACGTATGTAAATTATCGATTACAAAATCATGTATTGTATTTTTAGAATAAAATACAATGGCAAGTTGCGATAGTTCTGCGTTAAGAGCATCTGCTTCCTGCAAAAGTTTTAGATCATCGTGTGAAGGTTCAAAACTTTGTAACGAAAGTTTACCGTATTTGATTTTAATTATATGATAGCGAAGCTTCAATTTAAGAATTTTTGTTACCTTTGACTTTACTGATTCTATTGAAATATCACCTTTATCTAAAGCGCCTTTCAAAGAATCAATAATCTCCTGTACATGATTTTCATATGAACTTATCAATAAAATATCTGCACCGGCTTTAATACTATTTACCGCTGCAGTTCCATATGATTGTATTCCGGATATACCTTTCATTTCAAGGTCATCAGTAATTATCACTCCCTGAAATTTTAGCGATTTACGCAATATATCACTCAGAAAAAATGAAGACATTGTTGCTGGGATATTTATTCCCATACCGGGGAATGCAATATGGGCTGTCATAATACATTCAACTCCGGCATCAATAGCCTGCTTAAATGGTATAAGTTCAATGTGTTCAAGTTGAGGCAATGATTTGTAAATTACTGGTAATGTCAGATGTGAATCCTGATAGGTATCCCCATGTCCGGGGAAATGTTTGGCAACTGCTATACATCTTGATTTCTGCAAACCTTTAATATATGCTTCACCCAATGAAGCACATAGAGCCGGATCGCATCCAAAGGATCTGATATTTATTACAGGATTTTCCGGATTATTATTGACATCAACAACAGGAGCAAAATTCATATTGATGCCGGCCTGGCGTAGCTGTATTCCTAAAATTTGTGCCATGATATATGTTTTTGATGGATCATTGACAACACCCAGTGCAAAATTACCCGGAAATTGTGTTATATCATTTTGAATTCTTTTAACCCTTCCACCTTCCTGATCAATTGAGATAAACAAAGGTATTCCTATAGATTCCATAGCAAGTTTCTGAAGATCATGTGCAAGTGATTTACAGGTACCATTATTTAAATTATATCCAAATAGTATGACACCACCAGGTCTGTATTTTTTTATAAAGGCAATAGTTTTTTCATCTACTTTATTTGACGGGACTGCTATTATAAGCATCTGGCCCAGCAATGATTCCATATTTAAAGCATCTACGATCTGTTTTACTACAGAAGAATCCTTGCCCCATGTGCATCCCATTAACAAAATAATTAATACAAGCAATGTGTATACGATTTTCATATAAAATCTTTATCCTGCTACAAAGGTAACTATCTGTTATAAATTTAAAACAACCTCAAATTACTATAATAAAATACTTTGATTTTTTTGTACGCAATAAGAATGAAGATATGTATCATTAATGAAAAATATTCAAAAATGAAGTTTATAAAATGTTACTATTTACAATAATTTTTAAAAAACTTGTATACATAAAATATATATAGTAGATATAATTCAACATAAAAATAAAATATAATTAGAAAAAACATGGAATAACCAATGTATACAGTAAAGAATTGTTTCTATAAATTTGGTTGACATTTTACAAAATTGGGAATTGGTTCAATTGTTTAATTGCATAAAAGTTTTCTTGAGTTTTAAAAGGTGCAATCCCAAATACTTTAATTTAATGTATAATACTTGCACTAAAGCTAAAGTGTGCTATTTTTATAGTGGTGGATATGAGCTATAATAATAACAACAATGATATTATAAAGTATATAGATAGCTATAACGCAACCAGCCAGACTGTCCCCATGGTTATTGACAGGCTTTTAACTGATCTTAATGCACTGCACTACCCTAAAGAAGAAATAGAAGAAATCATACTATCAATGGATGAAGCTCTAACCAATGCCATTCAAGAAACCATAAGAAAAGAACACAATCTCAATATTGATTATGATCCAGATGTGCGTGAAATAACTGTTCTGTATATTGTTTCAAAAGATGAATTTGAAGCAGTCATTATTGACCATGGTAAAGGTTTGGATTTTTATGAATCAATTAAAAAAACTCCTGATAAAACTTCGTTTGATTATTTTGAACAGATAACACGATATTCCAGTGAAAAAGAATCAGGATTACATATCAGGGTTAATGGACAACAAATTCCATTAAAAGGTATTGGTGTAGGTTTAAAAATTATGTGTGCATTTATGGATTCAATTAATATTGATCTCATAGATAAGGAAAAAATTGTTTCGGATACTGTGTCACCGGTTACCGACGGTACTATACTGACAATGAGAAGAAAACGGAGATACCGATGAAAGCGGAAAAAGCATATAAAAATCTTGAATTTTTAAATTCACGTGAAGCGCGCATTATACGGATAATGTGTGAATATATTGAACCTGAAAAACGGTTCAAGCATTATAATATTAAGCATACAGTAGTTTTTTTTGGATCCGCACGAACAAAACCCGATGATACTGTAACTGGCAAATATTACCAAGATGCTACCCGATTAGCATTCTTACTTGCTCAATATGGAAAAGAATTAGAAGCCATACACGGTGGTTTTGTGATCTGTACAGGAGGTGGTCCTGGCATCATGGAAGCTGCCAACAAAGGCGCCAGAGAAGCAGGTGCATATTCAATTGGATTGAATATTTCACTTCCCTTTGAACAAATGCCAAATCCGTACATTTCGCCGGAATTGAATTTTGAATTCCATTATTTTTTTATGCGCAAGTTATGGTTTTTATATCATGCCAAAGCTATTGTTGTATTTCCTGGCGGTTTTGGTACCATGGATGAGTTATTTGAAACATTAACTTTGGTACAAACAAACAAACTCCAAAAACATGATATACCAATTATTCTATACGATAAAAGCTTCTGGGATAAATTTATCAATTTTCAGTTGCTGATAGATTATGGATATATTGATAAACAAGACCTGGAACTGATTCATTATTGTAATACTCCAGAAGAGGGTTCTGAATATTTAAAACCAAGATTGAAAGAGCTTATAGTAAGAGTTAATCATACCATTGAAAATCAATAAAAAATATTTATATTCACTCCTATTAATTTGAGGGAATGACATGAGTACTATAAAAGAATTATCTGGTGGATTAGAAAATGTTTTAGTATTCAAATATGCAGCTTTTGAATGCGGCATCCGATATCCAAACCGTCTTGATTTGTCATTAATTTATTCCAGTGAACCCTGCTGGGCTGCTGGTGTGTTTACCACAAATAAAATGTGTGCAGCTCCTGTTATTTTATGTCGAGAGAGAATACAAAATCCAATTCATGCAATACTTATTAATGCTACGAATGCTAATGCGGCTACCGGAAAACAGGGTTTAGAAAATGCAAAATTACTTACAAAAGAACTTGGACAATTGCTTTCAATTGAAGAAAATTCGATCTTAATGGCATCTACGGGAATTATTGGTGTTCAATTACCTATAGATAAAATGAAAAATAACCTGCCAGTTCTTGTTAAAAATATGAGCGTTGAAGCAGGTGCCCTTTTACCACGTGCTATTATGACAACCGATACTTTTCCCAAGCAATATGCTCTTTCATTTAAAACATCAACCGGTAATTACACAATTGCAGGTATTGCAAAAGGAGCTGGCATGATAGCACCCAATATGGCTACACTTTTATGTTTTGTAGTAACGGATTTTCCTGTAGAGCAACATGTTTTACAAAAATTATTTTATCAAAGTGTAAATGTTTCTTTAAATGCTATAACAATTGATGGAGATATGTCAACCAATGATACAGCTATTATCCTTTCACCTTCAAAGCCTTCAGTTCATACTGAAGATGATATAAAAATTTTTAACCAGGCTCTACACCTGATGATGAAAAAATTGGCATATCTTATAGTAAGTGATGCAGAAGGAGCAACGAAATGTATCACAATAAAAGTTATCCGTGCATCAAATGATGGTGATGCAAAGAAAGCTGGAAAATCTATTGCAGAATCACTTCTGGTTAAAACTGCAATGTTTGGTAATGACCCCAATTGGGGAAGAATTGCCTGTGCAGCTGGATATTCAGGAGCAGAACTACAGGAAGAAAAATTATCAATCTATTTTGATGAAATCCCGTTATTTAAAGATGGTTCTCCCGTTAATTATGATAAAGAAAAATTAATGAGCATTTTACAAAAAAGGGAATATACCATTACTGTTGATTTTGGTATCGGAAATTCTGAATTTGAATATTTAACATCTGACTTGAGTTATGATTATGTAAAAATAAATGCTGAATATTCAACATAAAACATATATTTATTCTTGACTTTTATTTGATAAATGCAGATATTTTATTATAAACTTAAATGCATAACGGATTTATAGAATGCAATTTAGAAAGATACTATATATTACCCTGCTATTTATTTTTGTTTGTATAGCATTTCTTGGCGCTCAAACTCCTGATAAACAAAAAATCATAATTTATTATTTCAATGATGAAGGTCCTACACAAAACTACAGATATTATTCTTATATTATTCCTGATTCTCTGTCTGCGGAACTAAAAGGAAAAATTGAATATGAAGTCACAGTTTTACCAGTAACATTTAAATATATTACCTCACAGGTTGCTGATGAGGAAAAAGCTAATACCATTTCTATTTTAACCAGCAGGGGGAAAGAAGTATCAGCAAATTTCTGTGTCATTGGCTCGTATAAGGTTGAAAAAAATACCATAAATATAAAAACACAGATATGTAATATTGCAACTGGCAACATAGTTGATGCAGCCGAGACCAGTGAAAAAATAGGAGCTTTAATTTACGAAATTATTGATAGAATTACAGTAAAAATCAATAAAGAGTTGCAAAAAACTATAGAAACAGAAAAGGAAAAAATTGCGATATCTCCATATAAAAATTTTTATTCATCCTTAAAAAACATTTCTCTTTGTTATACATACAATTTTATATTCTTTACAGGTGATTGGGAAAATCTTTATAATGACACTTCCATGAGCAAAATCTATGTAGGAATACCAGTTTCCAAAATATATAAATCTGATAGTGCATATATAAATAAATTTTATTTTGCTCCAACATGGCAATTATTTTCTACTAATAACCGTGATTTAGAACATACATATGATACATACCTTTCAATTTATATGGGAGGTCTATCACTATCGTATATCCATACTTTATCTCCTTTGATTGATGTTGCAATCACCATACAGCCTGGTATTGCTTACTCAGATATGTATATTGTTTTAGTTCAGGAGGGGGGACCATTTGCACCCTATGTTAAGGAAAATTCATATGACCCATTTTTATCAGCAGAGCTTAATGCTACTTTTTATTTTTATTCTATTGGATTTACCGGTGGTTTTAATTATACCAGATTATTTTATAAAGGGAATGATTTAATATTCACAGGGATTAATTTTGGTATAATGTATAAATTATAAATAATAAAAATGTTTTTGCTTTAAATATCTATCTGATAAAAATTGTAACGATGCAATGAAAACAACCCTTAAGGGGGGTGTAAAGATCCTTACTTTTTGGAGGAATAAATTGCCACAAAAACCAATTTTATTACATTCGCATAACGATTACTGGTGCAAACGTCCCTTATGGGATGCTATTGATTATGGCTGTAACATGATTGAAGGGGATATTATTTATATTAATAAAAAGCTTATGCTTTCACATTCGTGGCGCCCTTGTTCATGGATGTGTTATGGCGAATTAGAAACTACATACTTAAAGCCAATTCACCAATATTGTATTGATAATCCCCAAAAAGAATTGTGGATGTATGTTGAATATAAGGATTCAAATGAAAATATTAATGATATTTTGTATACTTTGTTTAAAAAGCATACTATATCAAATTTACACTATACAATCTCTGCTCAGAATGAAAAATGGTATCATAAAAAGCGGTATAAAACAGCTATGAAGTTTTATAAAAAATATAAAGAAGAATTGCAGCTTACATGGAAGACAACCGAACTTGCCCAGGAGTATGAAATAAAAAAAGTTAATCTGTTCCAAGAGTCGATATGGCATTTCTGAAATGAAGAGGATAATCATATGAAGGATATTATAAAAAAGTGGTTCATATTATCTTTAGGAATTTATATAGCATCAGCACTATTGACTGGTTTCTCAGCTGATGCCGCCACATCAATTATTATAGCTTCAGCACTGTTGGGTATTATGAATGTCATTATTAAACCTGTTCTTTTACTTATAACCTTGCCAATAAATCTGCTTACCTTAGGATTATTTACATTCATCATTAATGCAATCTTGTTATATTTTGTTTCATATTTAGTAAAAGGAATAATAATTGATTCATTTTTAACAGCATTAGTTGCATCAATAATAATAAGCATAATATCTGTAACTGTAGAATGGCTATTTGGTTGATTTTGACTATTACATTTAATTATTCACCATGAATAGACATTAGAAATATAAATGATAATATAAATAATCATGTTCATAGTATCAATTGGTGCAGGAAAAAATCAAATACCTCTGATTAAAGCAAGCAAAGAATTGGGGTATTGCATAATAGGGATTGATAAAAATCCTCTGGCAGAGGGTTTCCAATATTGTGACATCAAGATTATAGAATCTATTTATAATTATCATAATTTATACCTTCTATTGAAAGAACAACTTGTATTTGATGACATTTCTGCTGTCGTAAGCAGGTCATATGGTCAGGCAATAAAAACTGTGGCTTATCTGTGTCAGCAATTTGGATTGCCTTCTATTGATTTCAATACCGTGGATGACATCATAGACAAATCAAGATTCAGAACTATCGCAGCTAAACATAACATACCAATGCCTTATGGATTTACAATCCATAAAAAAGATTTACACAAGCTGAATACGCTGTCATTTCCCTGTATCATAAAACCTATAGAAGGACATGCAAAACAAAGCGTTAAGCTTATCAATAGCTACCATGAGTTGTGCTCATATATGAAATCAGTAAAACAGGATACCGTGCTTATTGAAGAATACATTAATGGGGATGAAATTATTATTCTGGGATTTGTTCATAACAGAACATTTTATATTTATGATATTAGCGATAAGATACTGAATGCCAAACCATATTTTGTAGATAGAATGCACATTCTGCCTTCACAATATTATACCATGTACAATGAATTACAAAAACTTGGCCACAAGATAACCGATGCATTTGCATTACATACAACCCCATTGCTTATGGAATGTATTATTAGCAATAATTCTATTTATTTAATTGAAGCTGCCTGCGAATTTGGAGGTGAATATTTAGCTGATTATGCAATTCCTGCACGTTTGAAGAGTAATATTTTCAAATCATTTTTACAGGCAATTACTACAGGCAAAGTAACTTTGCCAGCTCAATCTTCAGTAGCTGCAGTTGTAAAATACATTATGGGGCCCGATGGCAGGTTGATTTCATATTCTATGCCAAAAAAAAATAACTTAATTCATGCAGAGATTTTTGTAAAACCTGGTGATACAGTACATTACCCAAGAAATAATCATCAACGTTTAGGCGTTATTGTTACAAAGGGAAAAACAGTTGAAAAAGCCATGCAAACAGCCGACACATTACTTGAGCAAATGCACATCATCATTGAATGACTATGGATACAACAACGCAAAGCTGGAATAAACATTATACACGCGACACATCTGTGCTCTTATATCCTGATGAACAGCTTGTACGAATGCTTGCAAAATATGCTGGTAATAAGAAAAGGGCACTTGATGTTGGATGCGGTACAGGACGCCATGTCAAACTACTACATGAGTATGGCTGCACTTTTGTTGTGGGCATTGATATAAGTTTTAATGCACTAAAACACTGCAAAAAAAATGTACAGGGAAGCTTTGTTCAGGCCAATACTCAAAGAATTCCATTTGGCGATAGTTCCTTTGATATAGTTGTTGCATGGGGATCGTTACATTATACAACAAAAGATACGTTGCCCCAGATGTTGCAGGAAATTAAACGAATACTTTGCCCTCAAGGAGTATTTTTTGGAACACTGCGCAGTACTCATGATACCTATATAGCACAGGGCAAACATCTTGGCAATAATACCTGGGAAACTGCCCTGTCCGATATCAATGGCGCAGTAGTTTCGCTGTTTTCATTTGATGAAGTTAAAGCATACTTACAAGTTTTTGATGACTATCATATTGGTTTGATGGAACGTACTGTCCTTGATGACATTGATAAAAAATTATCTCACTGGTATTTTTACGCTACAGTATGAAAGAAACATTTGAATTTGATTGCAGATTGGACACATGCCCACTATGTAAAAGCAAACAAATCGTTTTTTTATATGCGATAGTTCATGCTAAACCGCCATTTACGGTATATCAGTGCAATGTCTGTAATTTTATCTTCATGAATCCACCATTAACAAAAGAATCTGAAATTGCATTATATGATGAAGGATATTATACCGGGGAAGCCGATTATACGTACTATGATGAAAGAAAAGTTGAACAGTATTCTCAGTATGTATGGAACGCGCGATTGAAAAATATCAGAAAGTATGTCCAATCAGGGAATCTACTGGATGTAGGATGTTCATTTGGTGGATTTCTGCAGACTGCTTCTAAGTACTTTACAGTTTATGGGATAGAACCGTCAGCATATGCCGGCAAATATGCACAACAACGCTTTGGCAATGATGTCATTCATACAGGCACATTGTTTGACCATCCCTTTAAGGAAAATAGCTTTTCAGTAATCACCATGATTGAAGTTCTGGAACACATACGAAATCCTTATGAAGCCCTAACTGAATGTTACCATTTGTGTACCAATAATGGATTACTGGTAATACAGACAGCAAATATGGATGGCTTGCAGGCAAAATTACAGAAGCACAAGTATGGATATTTTTTACCCGGGCATTTTTCATATTTTACCAAAAAAAATCTTGCTGAAACAGTAACAAAAATTGGTTTCAGAAAAGTTATGGTTTTTCAACCGGTTGACTTTGGATTATTGCCCAAATTATTGAAATCAAGAATGAATTTCAAAAGTATCAACGATTATAAAAGCTGGCTACGTATAGCACGATATCACTATATGAGTAAGATACATATGGGGAACTTTTCACTAACCAGTTCAATGGTTGTTTATGCATTTAAATAATATACTATTGAAATTTGTATAAAAAGGCACTTTCTATTTTATGTCCTATAAAAAGTTATTATAAAAAGAAAAAGCATTATAAAGCAATAATAAATATATATCATTTTCAAAAGTTTCCAATGAACACGAAACATCATTTAATGACAATTTCATTATTTATTGGACATTTACTTAAAATGTATTTAAATATAAAAAATATGGTCATATATATCGAAATCGATAAAAATATTAAAATATTCTTGACTTTTCAACACTTATGTACTGAAAATTTTCCTGTTTATAATATTCTTAAAAAATTTTTAAAGGAGTAAGCCTATGAAAAAAAGCTTTTTCACTTTTCTTATTGTAATGCTGTCGTTGGCTGTTGCCATGCCTTCTTTTGCAGCAAAGCTTTCTGAAGAGGATGTTGCAAAAAAGAAAGAAGGCTGGTATCCAACAGGTTTGCCATTACTTAACTATGACAGCGACAATGGTTTTGGATATGGGGTGCGGGCTTATCTTTATAACAATGGTTCAAGGGATGAAGAGTATTTTGCCTATGCTCCCTATAAAATGCAGTTGTATGCTCAGTTTTATCAAACTACAAACGGGTATCAGTATCATGAAGTAAACCTTGATATGCCATATATCATGGGTACTAAATTCAGAATTATAACATCAGTTGCGTACGATAAAAAGATCAATGCAAACTTTTTTGGCATTGGTGCTGATACTGCAAAGGAAAAATTGTCATTGAATGACGGTACCACTGAACATCAATTTGATACATATCAGGATTACATGGATTACTTTGATAATAATCCTCAGTTTACCAAATATTACAATTATCAATATACCAAACCCAGTTACTTTCTTAATATCTATAGAGACCTAACCCAAAATTTAAAAATTCTTGTTGGTTTTGAGGTTAAAAAGGTTACCATTGATACATGGGATGGTGAAAAATTTGATGGTGACCTGCAGGGACCAACACTCTTAAAACAATTGCAGCCTGCTGGCTACAAAGGTGGCTGGTCAAACTTTGCCCGTGTTGGCGTATACTATGATACCCGTGATTATGAACCGGATCCCAAATCGGGATACTTTATTGATTATGCATTTGAAATTGCAGATAATGTATTGGGTTCCGATTATGATTTCAAACGAAATACTGTTCAGCTACAGTATTATGTACCAGTCCTCTCAAGCCTGACACTGGCTCTTAGAGCAGGTTATACAGACACTGATAATGATGCACCGTTTTTTGAAATGGGCTATTTTGGATTCTCGCTCAACCGAAGAACCGGTAATGGCAGTAACCGTACAATACATGGCTATAAAGAACAGCGCTTTGTTGCTCCTACCATGACTGTTGCCAATACTGAATTGCGCTGGAAGTTTGCCGAAGCAAATCCATGGAATCAGAATTTCCAGTTTAAGCTAACTGCCTTCTATGATGTAGGAAATGTTTATAACAAAGCTGCCGATCCATTTAGCGAACCGCGATGGGGTGATTATAAGCAAGGTTATGGTGGTGGTTTGGTTATAGCTTGGAATATGGCAACAATCATACATTTCTATTATGGTATGAGTGAAGAAGATACATCAATATCAGTAAACTTTAACCATACATTCTAATAAAATAACAGGGGCGAATTCGCATTCGCCCCTGTTATTACATATAATGTTTGCATCTATTTGATGCTCCGCCAATTTTTATTCTTCAAATCCAGTCCTAACTGACCGCCGGGATTCATGATGTTGTTTGGGTCAAAGTGTTTTTTGATAGCACGTAACACTGCCATTTGTTCTTTTCCTATATGCTCTTCCATCCAGGGAGCTATCATTCGCCCTACTCCATGATGATGGCTCAATGAACCACCACTTTTTGCTATAGTATCAATAATCCCATCCTGGAATTGAATATATTCCTGTATATCGTCTGTTTTCATAATATAGATGAAATACAGATTGGTTCCCTGTGGATAAAAATGTGATGCATGTGTCATGCATACCGTCCGGGGTCTATTTTTTATGAACTGTCGCACAGCTTTGTGAACATGATGGAGATTATCCCATTTTACACTTGTTTCAAGGGTATCAATGAGTATGCCATAATCATTCAAATCCTCGCGTATATAAGGGTCCTTATAGCGGCCAGATTCCCATAACCGTGTGGGTAAACCCGTAATATACATCCCACCATATTTTTTGCATATCTTCTTTACCTGTTTTTTTATATTATTGGTGAAATGTCTTTCACCTTCCGCTGAACCTATAAAGAGGCAACGTTGCATGGGCTTATATCCCTTAAGTTGCATGAATGTATCTAAAAGTGTGCCATCGATGCCGTAGAGTTTTAATCCAATATGCGTTTCTTCTTCATCTGAAACTCTGAATACTGCCGGCATGCCAAATTCACCCTGTGATATTTCCCGTGATGCATTGACTGCATCTTCAAAAGTTTTAAAGATAAATCCAAATCTTTTTCTATTTTCTGGCATATAGCGGTATATCTTCCAGGTAACTTCAACAAGGACCCCAAATGTCCCTTCACATCCTTTCATAATATCATTTACCTTGGGACCTGTTGCAGTCGCTGCATAATCTTTTGTGGTAAATGTACCGGCAGGGGTAACCCATTTCATACTAATAACAAGATCATCCGCATCACCATAGTAACTTGAAGACTGCCCAGAACCAAGAGTAACAATCCACCCACCAACCGAGGAATATTCAAATGACTGTGGGAAATGGCCGCAGGTATAATTATATTGCGTCCCAAAGCGCTTTTTGGCATTATTAAGTGTTTCTTCAAGAGTTGGACCCAGTATACCAGCCTGTACCGTAACAGTTTGATTTATTTCATTAACACTCAGTATCCTGTTCATGTGAGTTGATAGCACCAATGTTATGCCGCCTTTAGCAGGCCTTAATCCAAAATTAACTGATGATCCTCCTCCATAAACATATAACGGTATTTTGTGTTTATTACAATAGCTTACTATTTTTTGTACATCGTCAACATTTCCTGGATGGACAACACAGTCGGCTACACGCTCAATAATACCCTGACGTAACTTCATTGCCTCTTCAAGAGTTTTCCCTGTTGCAAATCTTAACCGGTCAAATTCCCTGGTACTGATATTTTCATAACCTACTATAGATGCTATATCCTGTATTTGTTTTTTTGATAGTTTGAAGGGTTTTTTATATTGTACCTTCTGCCTCCCTTCATATTTTTTTGTTTTGAAATAATTATCATCCAAATTAAATATTTGTTTTAACTCTTCATATAATTTTGGATTTGGATTTTTGAAGGTATTTGGGTCGCCCCATTTAAAAATTGCTCTATACGAATCTAATTCAGGCGCTTTTTCAGTCCAATCAGGTATAAATTTTTTTGCCATATTTATTCTCCTTATTTGAGTGGTTCAGTGGTTCAACCTCTTATTACTAAAAATATCGTAACAGCTTTAAGGTTCAAGAAAAAATTGTACTGTACAGATAAAAAATTAAATATTACTTGCCAAAATATATGGAAAATTGTCGTATTACTAAAATTAATATGGTAATATTAAACGCATACGATATATACATATATGAATAAAGAAGATCAAATAAATCAGCTTATTATTGCTGCAATTACTACTGCTTCTGCAGTTTTTGTACCTATTTTGTTTCACCTGCTTGGGCTGGGTTCAATTTTTTTACCAATGTTTATTCCTTTGTCAATAGGTTCTTTTTTTATGAATCCAGTAGTTGCGCTTTGTACCGGAGCTATCGCCCCCATATCTTCTTCATTGTTAACTTCAATGCCGCCGTTATATCCGCCTATAGCACTTATTATGCTTGTAGAATTATCACTGTTTTGTTATGTTATATCTTTACTTAAACATACATTCAATGTAAACACCTACGTTACTATGATAATTGCTATTTTGTTTGATAGAATAATCTTATATATTCTTTACGCATGCATAATGCCGCATTTCAAAATATCATTTGTTTTATTTAGTATATATGATCTTTTTAAGAGTTTTCCTGGCATTATATTGCTGTTAACAATTACACCAGTTGCAGTTAACGGTATTGATACGGTGATTAAAAGATATCAAGGGAGTAATTATGATTAATGAAAAATACAAAGACAAAATCCAATACTTTGATTCATTGAGTAAAAATTGGGATGAATTGGCAGGTAACAACAACGAACGTATTTTAAAAATCCGTGATGTTTTTTCAATGATTGAACTTAAAAGCGGTGCAAATGTTATGGATGTTGGATGTGGTACCGGCATTTTATTTCCAATCATTCATGATTATATTGGCAACACTGGCACTATTTTTGCTGTTGACACTTCTTCTAAAATGATTGAAGAAGCCGGGAAACGAAATGCTGATATTAAAAATATCAAATATATTATATCGCCCCTTGAAGAGGTAAACATCCCTGAAAACAGCATCGATGTTATTATTTGTTTTGCTGTATTCCCGCATATAGAAGACAAACAAAAAGCTTTGTTACAATGCCGTATGCTTTTAAATCAAACTGGAGCATTATATATCTTCCATTTAGCAGATACAAAGTCATTAAATGAATTGCATCATAATCTCAATGGACCGGTAAGCAGGGATTATATGCCATATAAGGATGAGCTTGAAATTCTGTTTTTAAAAACGGGATTTGCAATGAAACAATATATCGACAAACCTGAACTCAATTTTATTTGTGCAGTACCAAAATAATGATAGTAATTGAATATCTAAAGATTATAGTATCGATACTTGTCATTGTTCAGTGCGCTTTTGTTTCAACACTATCATTGCCATGGATACTTTCATGTGTATTATTTTGCATTGTTTTTTACTCATATATACCAAAACAAAGCAGATACATGTTAATTATTCTTTTACCTTTATTAATAACTATTGTTGTCATGCAGCTTTTAACAGGATTTTACAGCCAAGCAGTACAATATAATATAATTATAATTACATCAATCAAAATTCTTAGCATAGGTTTAATTATCATTGGAGTACGCTTTTTTATTGGAGTAAATGGATTTAAAGCATTACTTAATGCATTACCGCAACAGGTGAAATTATTTTGCTTACTATTAATGCGAATACTGTATAAGCTATTGAAATTGAATACAATGATTATATTCCAGATACAATCGCGAATTGATTTACAATCAAATCAAAAATACTATATTCCTAAATATTATTCAGTTGCATTTTTTATAAATCAGTTTTATGCACTTTCAAATTACCGCAATGGTATACTTTCCCGATCATTTGATACAATCCCCCAATTAATATGTAATAATGCCATAGGCGCAAAAGATATAGCTAGTATACTCATGCTTATCACAGGAAGCAGTATTAATATATATCTCTGGCTGGCATAACAATGAATATCATTACGGTAAATAATGTCAATTTTATATATTCTGATGGTACCAATGCAGTAAAAAACATATCGTTATCTATTAACGAAAATGAAAAGGTAGCACTCATTGGTCATAATGGTTCAGGAAAATCCACTTTACTACTTCTTTTATCGGCGTTGCTTTTGCCAACATCAGGATCAATTTTAATTAAGGATATGCCTGTATCCCGTGCAAATAAAGCTAGTATACGAAAAAACGTTGGTATGTTATTTCCACAGGTTGAGTACCAGTTTATAATGCCTGATCTCATAAACGATATCATGCTCAGTATTGAGGCCGGTACAATTGAAGAAAAAAAACAAGTTGCATTGCAGTGGTTGCAAAAGGTTGATCTGGACAATATGCAATTTCATAATCCATTATCGCTATCTACCGGGCAGATGAAACGCGCGGCATTAGCTGGTATTTTGGCCAAACAACCTTCATTGTTACTACTTGATGAACCGCTGGCTAACATGGATAAGCCGTCATCTGAATCTGTGATAAAAATACTTACACAGATAAAAATTCCCATTATATTTGCAACTCATTCATTATATGCGGTAAAGGCTTTAGCTAAAAGAGTAATTGTTCTGGATAAAGGGGAAATAACATTTGATGGGGAAAAAAATGATAAAAATCTGCAAAAATATATTAACAAAATATTATTGTGAATTAGTTGTTATATTCATCTATATAGTGTAATGTATGTAATGCATATTCCGTATAAAATATTGCCGGGGCTATATGTTTTCCTGGTAAAATAAAAAGATGTAATTTTGAAATACCAACCGCTTCCGGATAAAATGTTTTAAAAAAGAGATCAGTAATTTCAGGACTGGTGTAATGTTTTCCAACAATATCCCTTGGATCAAATAAAGAATCATCTTCTCCAAAAATAACAACAATATTCGATAAGTTCTTTACAGGGTATCTTTCACTCCGAGTAACATCGGCAATATCTTTATATGGTCTGAATACTTTTAAAATATTAAAATTACCATAAATGCACGAATTGCATGATCTAATAGTGTCACCGGTTATACCTTTTGTAATACCCCATCCTGCCGAGAATACTGCCTTCCCATTGCCTTTGAATATTTCTGTAGAAATACGAATACTTTCCCAATTGAATGAAGAGAGTACACAACATGATGCAACACATTGATTTTTACTCCACGGTTTGAACCCTGCAGGACAAATTTGGACTAAATTTTTAATACTATCATAGGTACCTGCCATCATCCTGGCCAAAATTGCGCCATGTGACCAGCCAACAGCTGAAATTTGAACTTTAGTTGTACTCTCATCAATAGGGATAGTTTTATTATTGATAGTAACTGGCATATCATGTAAAGAATAGTTTTTAACATCCATACTACAAAATGAAAGAGCGTATCGAATCATCTCCATGAGTATGACAATTTTTCCTTTGTCACCATGTAATTCTTCTTTTTTCCCAAATGGTGTATCACAAACGGGGACAATAACTATTCCTGATTTAGATTCAAGTGCCAGCTTTGATGTAAATGTAGATACATCATCAGGTCGTTGAGCATGTCCCTGAAAAAATACTATAACTGTTCCGTCAATTGACTTATTTTTTAGATGTAAAGATTTTTCCTCATTTGTTCTTGAATCAATTATTAAAAAATACCCTTTTAATGTTTCGCCATTAAATTCTATATCTACACTGTGGACTACGGGATTTTTGGGAAGAGTCCTGACAGAATACGCAATAAACGGATGTAATAAAATTAATACGATAATAATTGCTCTATACATTGTTGCTCTCTTCATGGCTGTTATAATTTTTCCTCAATAATATGAAGTATACTTTCAGCTATTTCATTTTTTTTCATCTTGTGCAATTCAATAATTTGTCCATCGGCAATCATTACCGTTACTTCATTGTAATCGCTGCTGAATCCAATTTCAGCTGAACTTACATCATTTATACAAATCATAGCTAACTCTTTCTCAATAAGTTTCTTTTTGCCATACTGAATAACATCAGTGGTTTCAGCTGCAAATCCAATAAGTGTAATAGTACTATATTCACTTCTGTCTTTTTTTAATTGTGCGATAGTTTTTAATATATCAGGGTTGCGTTGTAGTTCTATAGTTATTGTTTCACTGGTTTTTTTTATTTTTACCGGTGATTTTGTCATGGGCCTGTAGTCAGCTGGTGCTGCAGCCATGATTACAATACAATTAGGCGATAGTTCCTGTGTTATTGCATTGAGCATATCAACAGTAGTTTCAACAGCAATACACCTATACTGCTTATGAGAAACAAGCGATGTAGCAATAGGACCATGAACGAATACTACCTCTTTACATTTATTGTAAAAAGCATCAGCTATTGCTATGCCCATTTTTCCGCTGGATGCATTTGAAATATACCGTACAGGGTCAATCCATTCACGTGTAGGACCACCGGTTACAATTACCTTTTTGTCATTTAATTGCATTAACAGATACCTTGTATATTTCTTCTATTGAAGCCAACCTACCCTGCCCTTCATCACCGCAAGCGACAAGACCCGTTTCGGGTTCAACAAAGATACAGCCCCACTCTTTTAATTTTTGTATGTTTTCCTGTACAGCCTTGTGTTTCCACATATTGGGATTCATGGCAGGCGCTATCACCACAGGACAATCAACAGCTAAAAATGTAGTTGTCAATAAATCATCAGCAATACCATTGGCAAATTTGCCAATGATGTTTGCTGTTGCCGGAGCTACCAGTAAAAGCTTTGCATTATCCTTTAGTTCAATATGTCCCATCTCGCGCCATTGTATGGCAAAACTTGTGGTGTATACTGGATTACCTGTGAGAGTTTGTAAAGTTAACGGAGAAACCAGATGGGTGGCATTCTCAGTCAGTACGCAGAATACATCATATCCATCTTTAGTAAGCATACGTGACAGGTCACAGGCTTTATATGCAGCAATTGATGAAGAAATTCCTAAAATTATTTTTTGTTTCATGATCGCCTGAAAAACCTCTCTAATTCAGATTTTGATACTGCATATACAAATGGCCTTCCATGTGGGCATCGAAAGGTATCAGTTGAAAATACAAAATCTGCAATTGCAACCAGATCATCGTTTGTCAGACTATCGTGTGCCCGTTTTGCAGAATGACAAGCAATTTTTTCAAATATTTTAATTTTAATATCATCAACAGGATTATTGTGTTCTGAAACAGCATCGATGATATCTCGTATCAATCCTTCAATGTTATTTGTATTGCAGAAATCTGGTATTGCATTGACTATGATGGATGTTTCGTCAAATTTATCTATAATTATACCATAATTGTGGAGTAAATCATTAAAGGTTTCAATACGCATAATCATATCAGGTGAAAGTTCAATAACAACAGGTACAAGCAATTTCTGTACACCATCAACCGTTTTAAGATTTTTAAGATAGTCAAAAAGTTTTCTTTCATGGGCAGCATGAAAATCAATAATATACAGTGTCTCATCTTTCTGAATCAGAACATACAAGCCAAAAATAGTCCCAAGGATAGTATATTCTTTTTGATGCATATGTGAATATACCTTTTGCATTTCCTTTAGTATTGCATTGCTATCAGGAATATCACTTTTTGATTGATATGGCAATAATGCAGTATCATCGTTTACCAATGGGTATGTATCCTGCATAGGTTGGATGGATTTTTGTGTTGTGTGCTTTAAAATATTATCATCATTATTATACGGAAGAGTATGGATTGTACCGCTTATTGCCTTAGTCACAACATTATACAACATAGAATGAATATAATTGCTGTCAAAAAAGCGCACTTCCCTTTTTGCAGGATGAACGTTCACATCGATAAGATCCGGTTTTACATTACAGAATATAAACGCAACAGGATATTGTCCCTTGTTCAGTAATGTTTGATAAGCCTGTTGTAGTATAAAACTAAAATACGGAAATTGAACAGGCCTTTTATTAACAAATAAAAACTGTAATGACCTGTTTGAACGATAATAATCTGGAGTTGAACAATAACAGTCAAAGGCACATTCTAAATCCGATAAATTTGCAACTATTAAATGCTCAGCAAGTTCATTCCCATATATATCGCGAATACGATTCATTGTATCAGCAGGTTCAAAATTAAATGCAATTTTATTATCGATACTGATTTTGAATTGTATATTTGGATTGGCAATTGCAAGCGTAAAGATAATATCTTTTATGCGATTAAGTTCATGTTTTAAACCTTTTAAAAATTTTTTACGCGCAGGTGTGTTAAAAAAAAGATTTTCTACCATAACCGTTGTACCAGTTGGCCCTGCCCAGTTAAACATTTCTTTCTTGCCGTCAGCTACTACTAACTTGCCGCCAATATCTTCTTCGGTTGTTCGAGACAATATTGTACAGTGTGATACTTCTGTTATACTGGAAAGGGCTTCGCCTCTAAATCCCATAGTAAAGATTGAATAAATATCATCAATATTTTTGATTTTACTGGTAGCATGTTCCTCAACAGCTAAAGGCAGATCGTCCCGATATATTCCGGTTCCGTTATCCCGTACTACAATACGTTTTAAACCGCTTTCCTCAATTTCAATGTCAATTTCAGTGGCCCGGGCATCAAGAGCATTTTCCACAAGTTCTTTGATAACTGAATAGGGGCCATCAATTACCTCGCCGGCAGCTATTTTTCTTTTTACAGCATCAGGTAATATATGTATTCTTTGTTTTATGTTGGGCATTGGCTCCATGAATTAAGCCTGCAGAGCTTTGATGGCTTCAATAAATTTTGGTAATGTTTCACCAACTTTGCCCTGAATAAAAATGTCAGTTATCATTGGTGTAATGACAGTTTTTTCTAAATTAAATTCAATGATATATGCCCCATTAGCTTTGGCTATATGGGGAATGCTGCTTGCGGGATATACAACAGCAGATGTTCCAATAACAAGAACCACACGGGCATCGCTGGCTAAATTCTGTGATTCCATTAATGCAGTATGGGGGATCATTTCGCCAAAAAATACCACGCTTGGCTTTAAGATTTCACCACACTTTTTACACCGAGGAGGCTCATTTTCAATAATAAATTCTTCAGGTTCATATTCTGCACCGCAGTAAATACATTGCAATCTTTCAGCATTACCGTGAAATTCAATTACGTTTTTGCTGCCCGCTCTTTGATGAAGGTTATCAATATTTTGTGTTATGACCGCTTTTAATAAACCCATCTCTTCCAATTGTGCCAGTGCAATATGAGCTGGATTGGGCATAGCATTTTTGGTCATGTCCATTAGCTCAAATATCATCTTCCATATTTTACGTGGGTTCCTTCTAAAACCATCAATATGGGCATATTCTTCAATGTTATATCGTGTCCATAACCCACCCGCACTACGGAAATCAGGTATGCCACTTTCAACCGAGATTCCTGCACCGGTTAAAGCAATAGTAGAGATAGAATCTTTTACAATTTTTGCAGCAGTTTTAATTAAATCATCCATTACATACCTACAAATAGTTATAATATTATAATTTACTTAATATAATATGAATTTTAAAGAAAATATACATATTTGTTATTGGCAAGTAATTTTTTTTACAGAATACATCATGAATATACTGGGAATGGCCAAAAGAAAGACTGTTTGATTTGTTTTGACATATAAAATATTTGACAAATTATAAGTTATTAGATTAAAATGTATAAATCAGCAGGAAATGTTAAAATAATACATATTTGTATGCAGCATGATAGAAAATAGAGACAAAACAATCATATGTAAAAATAAACTATTCCTTATTGTAATAACATTAGTTTTATCTTTATATATTTTTAACGCTATCCCGCTGTATGCAATAGAGATATTGGTTACATACAATCATATAAAAACAACCTTTGATGCATTATCACGGTTTCTGGATACTATATATTCTTTTATGTCTGCAATTTCTAATCTTTTAGGTTACAGAGCTATTGCCCTTTTTTTTGCAATTGCTTTCACATCAGGAGGTTTGTCAGCAATAGGTTTCCCCAAAGGTAAAACGTCTTTTTTTATTTCAATGATAATAATAAATATACTGTGGTTTACATGGAACAAAAGTTTTAAAATTGATTATATATACACTATAAATACAATGTTAAAAACAAATAGTATTATTTTATTACCGTATTTCCTGTTTCTCATTATCAAATATCGCAAAGATGTTATAAAAAAGTTTATGTATAAATTTTTTTATCTTATATTCCCTTTTTTAAAGACAGAAGGGATTCATAAACAAACATTACAGGAGTCAATAAAATTAATACATACAACATTTGCAGAATTAACAGAATATTTAATGAAGGATTATTTCTATGGAGATGATTACATCAAACTTTCAGATAATTCTATAAGAGCTATTGAACAATTAGAAAATATTTTAAAAAAAATAAAAGAATCAGGAAAAAGAAAATGAATTTTACGTATACTCATTACTCTGAGCTTGTTATAGTAACCATTACCGGTATTGGCGAGTATGGAGATGATGTTAAATTATTAAAATTAATTGAAAAGCTGATCCCTGAAAAAATTTCAACTGTTGCAATTAACTTTTCACAGGTTGATACTATAAATTCTGCAGCAGTTGCAGCTATTTTGTATCTTTTAAAGTATGGCGATGAACATAACTTTGATGTTGTTTTTTATGGTGCTAATGATAAAATATATATTATTCTTGAAAGAGCATTGCCTAAATATTCAATAAATATTTTTACAGAAGATGAATTTTATAAACAATACAATATCACAGTTTAAAGAGGTAAGCCATGATTTTTACGAAAAAAGAAGAAGAAAACCGATGTATATTCAGTAGCAGTGAACAATTAAATCCAAGAACTTTAAAGGAGTTAATTGAAGAAATGCATAATTTTTTACAAAATGACAGCCGTGATGCTATAATTGATATGACCAATGTTGAGGTAGTTGATTCAACAATTTTAGCAGGATTTATGACTTTGTATAACAATTTTAATAATAATCGGCGAAAGTTCCGAATAATTAATGCCAATAGTTATGTAAAGCGTGTCATAGAACTTGCATCCTTAGAAACATTTCTTCTGGAGGAATAGATGAGATTATTGCCCAACGGTTTTAGCAGAAGAAAGGGACCTCTTGTATTCATAATTATGGATGGCATTGGAATTGGGCCACATGATGAAGGGAATGCTTTCTTTCTTGCACGTACTCCTGTATTAGATAGATTAATGGAAACCTGTCCTTACACAACCTTGAAAGCACATGGCACAGCTGTGGGACTTCCATCAGATGCCGATATGGGCAATTCGGAGGTTGGGCATAATGCATTAGGTGCTGGCAGGATTTTTGATCAGGGTGCAAAGCTTGTTGATAAAGCCATTGAATCAAAACAGATATTTTCAACTGAAATATGGAAGCAGTTAATTGATAAGCCCAGAAATGCTGGTACAACATTGCATTTTATTGGGCTGCTTTCAGATGGCAATGTTCATTCACATATTAATCACCTCTTCAAATTAATTGAGCAGGCAGCATCAGAGGGCGTCAAAAATATTAGAGTTCATATATTATTAGATGGCCGTGATGTTCCCGAAACGTCAGCATTACAATATGTTGATAGCCTGGAGAAATTTCTTCATACATTTAATGATAAAGGTTTTGATTTTTGTATTGCTTCTGGTGGTGGGAGAATGGTAACCACCATGGACAGGTATGAAGCTGACTGGAATATTGTAAAACGTGGCTGGGATGCACATGTCTTAGGTAAAGGAAGAGCATTCTCTTCAGCTACTGAAGCCATAGAAACATATAGAAAAGAACAATCTGGCATAACCGACCAGTATCTGCCATCATTTGTTATTGCAAAAGATGGCAAACCTGTTGGGACTATTATGGATGGTGATTCGGTAATCCTGTATAACTTCCGTGGTGATAGAGCCATCGAAATTTCCCGTGCCTTTGAAGAAAAGGATTTCAATAAATTTGATCGTGAACGTTACCCTGATATAGTTTTTGCCGGCATGATGGAATATGATGGCGATCTCCATATTCCCAAAAATTATCTGGTCTTTCCCCCTTCTATAGATAAAACCATAAGCGAGTATTTGGTTCATAATGGATGCAGGCAATTTGCAATATCTGAAACACAAAAGTTTGGCCATGTCACCTACTTCTGGAATGGAAACAGAAGCGGCATGTTTAACCATAACTACGAAACATATCAGGAAATACCTTCTGACAGGTTACAATTCAATGAGCGCCCATGGATGAAAGCCGCTGAAATAACAGATGCGGTAATTGATGCAATCAACAGCTCAAAATATGATTTTATTCGCCTGAATTATGCTAACGGTGATATGGTTGGTCATACTGGCATATTAGAAGCAGCTATAATTGCTGCTGAAACTGTTGATTTATGCATTGGGCGCTTACTGCAGGCAATAGACAATACCGGAGCTATCGCCATAATTACTGCTGATCATGGTAACCTTGATGAGATGTTTGAAAAAGATGCTAAAACCGGGGCAATAAAAATTGATAAAAAGACAGGTAAACCACAGCCAAAGACATCCCATACATTGAACCCGGTTCCATTTATTATATATGACCCTCAATACAATGGTGAATATACCCTAACAACTCACAAAGAACAGGGACTTGCAAATGTTGCAGCAACAATCTGTACATTATTAGGATTTCATCCACCGGAAGAGTATTGTCCATCGTTAGTGACACTTACAAAATAGTATGAATATTGCGTTTATTACAAGTGAGGCTTACCCCTTTGCCAAGACGGGAGGTCTTGCTGATTATTCATATTCACTGCCAAAAGCATTGGCTAAACGAGGGCACTCCGTTCATCTTTTTTTACCCCGATATTACTGTGTTGATAAACACAGGTTTCAATGCACATTAATTGGCGAACCCTTAGCTGTACCAATAGGGAACGGTATTCGGTGGGCAGGTATATATTATACAACTTATCTTGATGATGTTCATACTTATTTTATTGAACATGATGATTACTACGGGCGTGATGGTTTGTATGACTACAATGGAGTGGCATATAATGATAATGCGGAACGTTTTATATATTTTTGCAGAGCCTGTATTGAAGCCATGAAACAATTGGCTATAGCGCCAGGTATAATTCACTGTAATGATTGGCAAACTGCTTTGATTCCCTTATTTCTTAAAACTCATTATATACATGAATCGGTTTTTCAAAAGGCTAAATCGCTTCTTACTGTCCATAATGTTGGTTATCAGGGTGTTTTTATAAAAGAAGTTTTACAGTTAATGCAACTTCCAGATAATTTGTACAATTCCGAACATATTGAATTTTTTGGCAACGTGAATTTTTTAAAAGCAGGTATTGTCTATGCTGATTACATTACAACAGTCAGCAAAAAGTATGCCCATGAAATACAGGAACACGAATATGGATATGATTTATCTACTGTTTTTAAGTCCCATAATAAAAAGCTTTTTGGTATCTTGAACGGTGTAGATTATGAGCACTGGAATCCGGAAAAAGACAATTTAATACCTCACACTTATTCAATTACGGATTTAAGCGGCAAGCATAAATGCAAAAAAGCATTGCAGGAATTTTATGGATTACCAAAAAACAATTTTCCAATTATAGGATGCATAAGTCGTTTGACGTATCAAAAAGGAATAGATATTCTTATTAATACCCTTGATTGGCTTTTTTTTGATGAAAAAGAAGTACAATTTGTTATTGTTGGAAGCGGTGAACAATGGATTATTGAAAGATTTGAGGCATTACGTGCAATGTTTCCTGATAGAATTGGTGTGTGGTGGGGATATAACGAAAAACTTGCACACTTAATAGAGGCTGGCAGCGATTTTTATGTTATGCCATCTCGTTATGAGCCATCAGGTTTAAATCAAATGTACAGTTTAGCATATGGTACTATTCCTATAGTACGGGCAACTGGGGGACTGGACGATTCAATTGAACAATTTGATGAAAAACTAACAACAGGCAATGGATTTAAATATAAAAATAATGATAGTGCAGAACTATATACAGCTATTCGATATGCACTGAGAGTATATAGAAATAATTTTTTAATGAAAAAAATAATTAATAATGCAATGTTATTTAAAAGAAGCTGGGATAATACGGCAAAAGAGTATGAAGAGTTATATTATACTATTTCCAAAAAATATCAGTAAAAGATCTATTTTCTTTTCCATAACATGTATTGTTTTGTATAACGTAATTCTTTTTCCTGCCAATGCACAGATTAAATCTAAGAAAACAGATGATAATACTATTGAATATTATAATGTTAGGCATAATAAAAAAGCTAAAACCTCAAAAGTTGATCTATCAAAAAATCCGTATGATGCAATTATTATCAATATTTGCAAAAATGAGAATATTGATCCTCAGCTTATACGATGCATTATCAAAGTTGAATCAAATTTTAATAAAGATGCGGTTTCTGTAGCCGGAGCAATGGGCCTAATGCAACTTATGCAGGAAACTGCTCGGGCATATAATGTTTTGGATCCATTTGATCCCTATCAAAATATTCAAGCTGGAGTAAAACATTTTAAATCGTTATTAGCTGTTTTTAAAAACGATCTTGTTTTGGCATTGGCTGCCTATCATGCAGGTTTAGGAATTGTACGAAAAAACATGGCTGTTCCAAATATAAAATCCACCATTACATATGTTAATTATGTAATGAAACTTTATCAGCCAGACGAACATTACGATTACTCTGCTAAAATAGAAAAACTATATATGCATATAATGCCAGATGGAACAATAAATATTACACAATAAGACCAACAATTATGCTAAACCTTTACGGATTTCATTGATCTCAAATAGTGCCATTTTATTATCGGGGTCAATATTGGCAACACGTTCAAAAATCTGTAGTGCATCCTGATGCATGCCTATTTTCTTATAGGCCATACCTAATGCAAATAATGCATTGGTGAAGTTTGGATCCAGACTTTGAGCTTTTTCAAGCAATTGTATTGCTTTTTCATAGTTCATCATTTGATAATATGCTGCACCACCAACGTAGTATGCATATTTATTTCGTTTATCCATTTCTAAGTACTGTTCAATCAATTCAGTTGCCTTGCCAAAGTTATTTACCCTGAAATAATTTTTTGCTAAATTATATATAAGTTTGCGATTATTTGGATAGAGTGCAAGACTTCTTTCTAAATAATCGATAGCTTCGTAATATTTATGTTCATCAATTAACTTTTTTGCCTGTTTTATGATATCAACTGCTTCATCGCGAGAAAGTTCAATAACCAGTAAAGTTATATCATCTTCTACAGGTGCTTTGCCTTTAAAACGCTGTACATCTTCAATTATATAACTGATAAAATCATCCAGAGGTAGATGCCTGTTTTTAAGCGAAACTTCCAGAAGCCTTTCAACCGAATATTCTTCACGTTCCATATTAGATGCTTCAGGAATACCATCAGTATATAGCAATAGGCGGTCACCATATCTTAATTTTATTTCTTTTTCTTCATAGGTTTCACGAGCTTCTTCAATAGCACCAATAAACAACCCATTGGTATCAAGAAGCTCTGTTCTGCCTTCATCAGAACGTATCAAAATTGCTTTTTGATGACTTGCATTAGCATAAGTAACATTATAATCATCATCTATAATAACAAAAAAAGCTGTCATATAATCCTGAGTTTTAATGTGTTCAAGGATGTTTTGATTGACCTCCTGGAATACCCTTTTTGGTGAATCATATTGCTGGGTAGCAGAACTAAATGAAATTTTTGCCATTGACGTAATAAGAGCGGCAGGAATACCATGGCCAGATACGTCAGCAATTAATATCCCCAATTTATCTCCTTTCATCTGATATACATCATAAAAGTCACCACCAATTTTTTCCATTGCAATATATCGTACTGAAAATTTCAGCTCATTCCAGTCATCAATGCGCCCTGGCAATATGCTGCGCTGTATATTGCTAGCTATCTCTAATTGTTTTTGAATCATATCATCTTTTTCTTTAAGGCTTTCCAGTGCTTCACGCAACTCTTCTGTTCGCTGTTCAACTTTTAACTCTAAGTTTTTTCTGTGTTCTTCAATTTCTTTTGCCATTTCAAGGATTGAAAATTCTATTTCGGCAAACTCCCTTTCATAAGACATTACTCTAAACCATGTTTCCTGTCCTGAGGAAATTCTTTTTGTAACAATACCCATTTCATTCAAAATTCGCATAACAGAATCTGAATTGATGTACATAAGAAAGACACCGGCAACAATAGAAATTAAAAAATAGGTAAGAATATTTATATATTGGGTTTCTTCATATAAACGATGCTGTTCCATCATTGCAGCAAATGTTAAAAGAGTTATAATCATAAGTATTATGAAAAAGCTAAATTTAATACGCAAACCAATTAATCCACGAGGATAAATATTAATATTTCGTTGACGTAATTCCTGATATACCAGAGCTCTGTGTGGATTTGTTATAATTTCAGTTAATAAATATGTTGACATTCCATATAATACAACAACTACCAAAACACCGATGGTTACTATTTTAATGCCAATTTTTATTTTTATTAAGGACAATGTACCGTGTGTAAACATGTCATAGTATCCAAAACCCATTAAGAAAAAGCCGCACAATGTACCAAATAATGAAGCTGCAAACATATTGTACATTGGAAGATGTGATAATTGAATATACAACACCTGAAGATTATCATCAGTAAGAGATGGATTAAGCGTTCCACCTTTAAATGAATTGTTAACATCACGTAAGGATTTAAAAAATGCAGGGATTTTCAAAGGGGTTAAAAAACCAAATGTTAGATAATGCAGTAAAGTTGGGATAAGTACTGATAATGGCAGCCACTTTACAGCAAGTGAATGCATTACATTATACTCAGAAAGAATAAAAGATATGCCAAGATAATAGCCAAATACTGCACTCATCCATCCGCCGAATATGGTAAAAAAACAAAGTGCAAATGTATATGAAAACTTTTTCGTTAGCCATTGAAATAGATTCATGATTATATTTCCTTCTTTAGGATATTAATAATAATGGTACTTATAAATAAGTATCGACTGAATTAATAATAAAAAATTACAATTCAATACTATACAGTATTTAATGATGTACTTTATAGTAAAATTTCAAGTATTTTTTAATTTGGGAATTATTTTGTATGTAATTCCTTAAAAACATGGCAGTACGTATTTAGCTATAATACTATAATATAGGAATACATTTTTTTATGCTTTAATATGACTGGAAAATCTGTTTATCCGGAAGGCGCAAGCATGTCAATGGACCACCGTAACCAGCACCGGTATCTATACCAATAATGTTTTTATTAACATCATCGTAAATTTCATATATTGGCAGTCCAGTGATATTAATAGTTGTTGTATGCCCAAATACTACCAGTTTTGGCCATCGGTACTGCTTTACATAGAACTCGTCTCTGATCCATGTCATATCGTACGAAGATTGCAATTCAACAGGTATACCGGGTCGCATCCCAGCATGAACAGCAATAAAATTATCAGTTTCATGATATAATTTCAAATTATTAAAAAAAGCTTTATGATCTTCTGGTAAGCGCAGTGCACCCATCATTTTGATATACGAATCTATCGTAGCCTGGCCACCATTATACATATACAATTGAATTTCTTTACCCTGCAAATAATCCAGAAACATAGATTCATGATTGCCACGTAAACAAATTGTATTATAGTTGTGTTGTAAATCTATTAAAAATTCTATAACTTCAAACGAATAATGCCCGCGGTCAATATAATCGCCTAAAAAAATAATTGTATCATCATCAGTAATATGCTTTTTAATTTTTTCAAAAAGCCCTGATAATTTATTATAATATCCGTGTATGTCACCAATAATATAGAACATTTATGGATTGCTCAATTCTTTATACAGAATATTAATGTATTGTTTACCAGTATTATAGTCAACAATGTCATACAGACCAAATATCCATTCATTATACTGGGCAATATAACAGTAACTATCGCCACATTTTTTAAAAGCTATTTTGACTTTACCTGATTCTAAAATCATCAGTGTATTATCATGTTTTAAAATTGCATCAAAATTTTGTGATGCAGCAATATTTGTAGAATATAGTTTAAAGAATACCATGATGTCTTTGGATTCTATAATTTTTTTTCCAACTACTATGTTCCTTAAAAATGGAATTTGTGAAATACCTTCATTGAGCAGTGTTATGCTATCAATGTCACAATATTTTGATAGCCTGACTACATAATCAGGAAGTGCATGAGTATTTTGTATTTTTTGCAGTATTGTTTCAATGATATTTTTTTGCGTTTGTATAAAATCAATGTCATTCGTTTCAACTTTCAAAAAAATATTTCCTTTAAATGCAATGCTTTTATTGTTCCAGTATATGCTGTAATCGTTTTTAAACAAAGATTTTTCCTGGCCAATCCTTTCACGTGTAAACAGCCCATAAGCATCATCAACTGTTATTGTTCTGGCGATAGTTACTGACAAAAAAACTGAACTGTTATTAATTGACTGATAGTTGCCTTTAACTATTTCCGTGATGCTATAGTATTTATAATAATCAGGTGAAATGTTAGCTATAGCATCCTTATCGGTAACAGTTGAACTTTTTACCAGTTTCCATGTATATAGCTCTGTTTCCCTGGGTAACAGGTCTTTTGTTTCCTGTTTTTCTTCAAACAAGGAAAGGCATGCAGTATTAAATACAAATAGTAAAAGTAGTGTTTTAACGATATTGTTTTGGATCAAGGGCATCCTGCAATCCTTCTCCAACCAAATTATAGGATGTAATGGTTATAAATATAGCAAATCCTGGAATCAATGTCAACCACCATGCAAAATCAATGAAATCCCGCGATTGTGATAAAATATCGCCCCAGCTTGGTGTTGGCGGTTGTACACCAAATCCCAGGAAACTTAATGATGACTCAATAAGTATAGTTGAAGCTATACCAAATGTAGCTGAAACCATAACGGGTGCCATAGCATTGGGCAGTATATGCTTAAAGATAATCCAGTAATCTCTTGCACCAAGTGCTTTTGAAGCCATGACAAAATCCTGTTCACGGAGTTTAAAAAATTCACCACGTACAATGCGGGCAATCCCAGTCCATCCTGTTATGCCTATAACAATCATGACATTAAGAAGGCTCTGACCCCACAGTGCCAGGATAGTAAGAATCAGGAAAAACGTCGGGAAACACATAACAATTTCTATAATACGGGAAATAATAATATCAACCCACCCTCCATAAAATCCAGCCAGGGCACCAATGATGATCCCTATAACAACATAAAGAAATACCGCTACAAATCCAACAAATATTGATACACGTGTTCCATATAACATGCGTGCAGCTAAATCCCTGCCCTGTTCATCTGTTCCTAATATATGATTGGTAGTTGGTGGCTGTACAATTGCATTAAGGTCATATTCAGAATATGAATATGGTATTGGTGGAAATATTTTGTATCCATCAATTTTTTTAAAATCAAATCCTGCTAATTCCTTATATTCAAATAAAATTGGAAAATAAAGTCTATCGTTATAAATTAAAATATAGGGTTTGTTATTGGCAATCAATGGTGCACATAATGCAATCATAAACAAGAAAATAACTATACAAAAGCCAACTACAGCCAGTTTGTTTTGTTTAAAGCGTTCCCATACAATTGACCAGTACCCTTTCATTGTTTAGCCTCCAGCCTGATACGAGGATCCGCAATTGCATACATAATATCTGCAAGGAAAATGCCAATCAATGTTAAAAAGGCGGAAATTGAGGTTATAGCCATTATAATGGGAATATCCCGTGAAAGAATGGATTCAAATGCCAGCATTCCCATTCCGGGTATTGAAAAGATAGATTCCACTATTACACTGCCACCCAAAAGCCCGGGAAGCATAGTTGCCATAAGTGTCAGCAATGGAATGAGTGAATTTCGAAAAGCATGAACAAACAAAACCTTTTTTTCGGATAGTCCTTTTGCACGTGCCGTAACAATATATTGCTGATTAATAACATCAAGCATGGTTGCCCGTGTATAACGTGAAAGGAATGCAAAACCACCATAGGTTAATGTAACTACAGGCAACATTAAATGCCACAATATATCCATTGCTTTCTGAAAAAGATTTAGCTGAACAAACCAGTCTGAATATAAGCCCGCTAATGGAAATAAGTTCAGGTAATCCCCACCACTCAGATATTTTAATAATAACAGTGCTACCCAGAATGAAGGTAAAGAATAAAGCAAAAACAGTGTCAGGCTAATAATCCTGTCCTGCACTGTATCTTTTTTTATTGAAGAATAAATCCCCAGAGGTATAGAAATAATATATACAATGACGATAGAAAGAATATTCAATCCCAATGTAATTGGCAGTGCTTCGGAAATATGGGACATAACTTTGCGCCCATCTTTACGTGAGGTTCCAAAATCAAGTTTTATTGTTTTATAAAACCATTCAACATAACCTTCAATGATTGGTTTATCAAGCCCATAGAGTTTCTTTTCCTGCTCAAATATCTCTTTTGACAGACTTCCTGCTTTCAATTCACCTTCTACACCAGCCCGTAAAGAAGTATAATCGCCTGGTGCAAGACGTATCATAAGATATGTAATAAAGGTTATGCCGATAAATGTTGGTATAATAATAAGAATTCGTTTTAAAATATAATATTTCATTACTGCTGCTTAACCTTCCATTCAGTATAATTCAAACCTCTTTTATGGACTATAACATTATCAAAACGTTTGCTTACGACCACCAGTGCAGGAGTGCAATATAAAAATGTATAGGGTTGCTCGTCATGAATTATTTCATGAAACCGCCTGTACATTTTAATACGCTTTTCAACATTAAACTCTTTACGTGCTTTTTCAATGATTTCATCTGCTTCGGCATTGACAAAATAACAAAAATTAGACCCAGCTTTTACCTGTGATGAATGCCATAGCTGATAAGGGTCACCTTCCCAGGACAGCGACCAGCCCAGTGTAACGGCATCAAAATCCCGTTTATCCACTTTATTAACAAAAACAGCCCATTCATAACGGTTGATTTCCATCTGTATGCCAACCTTTGCAAAATCTTCTTTAAGAATGGTTGCCAGTCGTTCAGCAAACTTGCTTGCGGATGCTATAGTCAAAGTAAATTTGAAGGCAACAGCATTCTTATCAAGGATTCCATCACCATTACTGTCGCTCCAGCCTGCCCTGTGCAATATCTCTCTGGCTTTTACAGGATCGTATGGCAAAGACTGTATATCATGATTATAATATTTATCATGGATATAAAATGGGCCTGTAACCACCGTCCCCAATCCAAACAACAAACTGTCAAGAATTGCCTGACGGTTAATGAGCATGGTAAGCGCTTTACGAACATTTTTATCTTTGAATAATGGATTTTGTGCATTCCACCCAATGTAGTTATAATACGGCTGATAGTACATAAATTTGAAAAAGGATTCCTGAAAATGCTTTGAATTTGTCTGCCGTACCCACTGTATTGGCCTGAGTGCCATGACATCAAGCTCGCCTTTCTTTAACATCTGTAATGCAACGTTGGGTTCGGGTATTATTTTATATACTATACGCTTTATATCAGGCTTTGGACCCCAGTATCTATCATTCACAACTAATTCAATGGTTTTACCCGTATTCCATGTTACAAATTTATATGGTCCTGTCCCAATAGGGAAACGGTTGTTTTTATGTGTGTTGAAATCAGTTCCATCATCAAATATATGTTTGGGAACAACAGGAATGCTTCCACAGATTTCAAGTGCCAGGAAATAAGGCTTAGCATACGTAAATTCAACAATATACGGAGATATCTTTTTTACACTTTTAACATCAATATAGTATACTTTTAACGGTGCATTGGCAACACCCGGATCTTTAATAACCTTGAATGAATATATAATGTCGTCAGCTGTAAAAGGTTTGCCATCACTCCAGTAAATGTTTTTTTTAAGATAAAAGCGGTAATGCAGTTTATCAGATGAGATCTCCCATTTGGAAGCCAATTGCGGCTTTAACTCTAACGTATCATAATCCCTATCAAGCAGTGTTTCATAAATATATGTATTTATTGAAGAAGCAATAGCTTCGTTTGAAGTTATGGGATTAAGATGTCCGGGCTCAGCCGAAATGTGGATGTATAGAGTATATGGGTCACGAATTGATTCAAAGCGTGTGCAGGAAGACAGGATAATGTTCAGTAAAACTATTATATAATATAATCTTTTATGAGATTTAATCATATCACTACAACAACCTTGTTATTGAAAGTTAGTTGCTTACAGTAACTTTCTCTTAAAACAGAATTAAAGAATTTACTATATTGAATTATGTTTCTTAAAGAAAAGGTTTGTTTCATTTTTTATTACAAATGAAAGACCAAGTAACGCTATCAGGTTTGGGAATGCCATAAGCCCATTCATTATATCAGTTAACGTCCATACAATTTCTAATTTTCCTATAGCTCCTATAAACACAACTATCACCCATAATAATCTATATGGCTTTACTGCCTTTTCACCTGCTATGTATTCAACTGATTTCTCGCCATAGTATGCCCATCCTAAAATAGTAGAATAAGCAAAAAATATAAGACTGAGGGAAACTATAATACCACCCCAGCTACCTGGCAAGCTCAAACTAAAAGCATGTTGGGTCAATGCTGCAGCTGTTTTTCCACTTTCCCATGCTCCGGTTACCAGTATAACCAGCCCTGTAAACGTGCATACAACAATGGTATCAATAAAAGTCTGTGTCATTGAAACCAAAGCCTGCCTTACCGGTTCATCAGTCTTTGCGGCTGCAGCAGCTATTGGTGAGCTGCCCAGGCCAGATTCATTAGATAATAGGCCTCTTGACACACCCATCTGCATTGCCATTTTGATGGTTGCACCAGCAAACCCGCCAGCAGCAGCTATGGGAGTAAACGCATGAATAAAAATTAGCTCAAAAGAATGTATAATATTTTCGTGGTAGATTATTAAAACAATTGTACCGGCAATCATATAAAATAAAATCATAACCGGAACTATTGCCGAAGCTGCCCGTGCAATGCTTTTGATACCACCCATAATAACAAGAAAAGTTAAAATAAAAAGCACAATACCGGTAATCCAGTGATCAATGTTAAACGTTGCTTTCATAGCTTCAGCAACAGAATTTGATTGTATCATGTTGCCTGTACCAAATGCTGCACATGCAGCA
Organism: Leptospira biflexa; assembly: GCA_020721905.1. GTDB lineage: Bacteria > Spirochaetota > UBA4802 > UBA4802 > UB4802 > UBA4802. The sequence goes on from DYLU01000007.1 coordinate 51,072, forward strand.
AAAAAAGCAAAAAGGATTGCAAGCCACCTGTTTTTTAACCCTTTTTCAATGTAATACATTGGCCCGCCTGACATGGTTCCCAGTGCATCTACTTCACGGTATTTTACAGCAAGCACCGCTTCGCTATACTTTGTAGCCATTCCAAATAACCCTGTAAGCCACATCCAGAACATTGCACCAGGCCCGCCAATAGCAATAGCTGATGCAACACCTGCAATATTTCCAGTGCCAACAGTAGCAGCCAGTGCTGTCATTAAAGCCTGAAAATGTGAAATATCACCAGGATGTGCGCCGTATTCTTTTCGTTTCATTAATGCAAGGTATAATGATGAAAACAGCGTTCTGAATTGTAATCCTTTAAGCAATATTGTAAGATATATTCCCGTTCCAAGCAACAAAATGATCAGTGGTGCACCCCACACAAAATTACGTATTTGATTAAGATATTCCATGGTATACCCTGTTAAAAATTTGTATTGTTATACATTGATGCTATAGTGTTACCTTATCCGTCAAGCAGTAATTTAACAACAATACCAAATTATCTTTTTTTACTTGATTATTTTACGTATTGAATGAAAATTTACTTTTTTCTGCTATTTATTATTAACTACAGGTTGTAGCATGAGGTTTGTATGATTGATAGATATTCACGGAAACAAATTGCCAATATATGGTCACTGGAAAACAAATTTAAAATATGGCTTGATATTGAGATAGCAGCCTGCGAAGCAAATGCGCAGTTAGGAGTTATACCACAGCAGGATTTAGCAATAATAAAAGAAAAAGCAAATTTTAATGTTAACCGCATTGAAGAGATAGAGAATCAGGTACACCATGATGTGATTGCATTTTTAACCTGTGTTGCCGAATATGTAGGGCCATCAAGCAGATACATTCATTATGGTCTTACATCAAGTGATATTGTTGACACTGCACTCTCAATTCAGATGGAACAGGCTGGTGAAATTATACTGAATGATATAGACCAGCTTCTGGAAGTATTGAAAAAATTAGCACTGAAATACAAACATACCCCATGTATGGGGCGCTCACATGGTGTTCACGCAGAACCAACTACATTTGGTACCAAGATGGTATTATATTTTCATGAATTTTTACGTAACCGCAAAAGGATGCAGGATGCTATAGACGAAATATCCTATGGGAAGCTTTCAGGTGCTGTTGGCACGTTCAGCAATATTGATCCGCGTGTTGAAGAGATAGTGTGTAAAAAATTAGGTCTTAAACCTGATCCAATATCAACACAGATAATACAAAGGGATAGGCACGCCCACTATATGTCAGCTGTAGCTATTTGCGCAGGGACACTGGATAAATTGGCTACTGAAATACGTCACCTGCAGCGGACTGAAGTTCGTGAAGTTGAAGAACCTTTTCAGAAAGGTCAAAAAGGCTCATCGGCAATGCCCCATAAACGAAATCCCATCCTATGTGAAAGGGTATCAGGCTTATCACGAGTCATAAAAGCCAACCTTATGGTTGCGCTGGATAACATGACTTTGTGGCATGAACGCGATATATCACATTCATCAGCGGAGCGTGTTATACTGCCCGACAGCACTATTGCACTTGATTATCTACTTTCAAAGATGATATTTATTCTTGAAAACCTTCATATATATCCCGATGCCATGATGAAAACCATTGAAAAAACAGGTGGATTATTTTATTCACAATCTTTACTTTTGAAATTGGTTGAAAAAGGATACACACGTGAAGAGGCATACCAGATAGTTCAGGAAAACGCTATGAAGGTATGGAACGCAGGAGGCTCTTTAAAGGAGCTATCGCTTAATGATTCAAGAATAACTGCAAAACTTTCACATGATGAAATAGAAGAAATATTCAAACTGGATAATTTCCTGCATAATATTGATTATGTATTTAAAAAAGCAGGTTTGGAATAAATAATAAATCACACAATTCTGAAAATAGCTGCGGAAGGGTGTGTTTTATCATATCTTAAAACGCTCAATAACCTTTTTAAGCTCTGCCGCCATTGTCTCAAGCTCGGTAGAAGTGTTGGTTAGATTGTCAGATAATGCAACAAACTGTGATGCCACAGAATTGACATTTTCCACTGTCTCAACTATCTTTTTGGTATTATCGCTCAATTCAGCCATTGATAGCGATAGTCCTCTGGAAAATTCGCTGGCGCTGGCAATGCCTTCATGTATACTTGCAAAGTCCTGAACCCTTTGATTAATTGTTTCAATAAAACCGGTTATTAATGTTACACTGTGTTCAATATCCTGCATAATATTCATCAATACTTTCCGCATGGTGTCCATCATGCTCATGTTGCTATTCATGGCAGTGTTGCCTTCATTTATTATTTTTGAAATTTCCTTGAGGTTTTGTGAAGTTCTGTCTGCAAGCCTTGATATTTCCTCTGCAACCACGGCAAATCCTCTGCCATGTTCACCAGCCCTTGCTGCCTCAATTGACGCATTTAGTGATAAAAGATTAACCTGTTCAGCAATGTCAGATATTAATCCTATAACATTCATAATATTTTCAAAAAAACGTGCTATTTGCTTTGATGATTCTGCTGTACTGGCAACAAGATTTTCACTATCATGTGCGCTTTTTTCAACTCCTCGTATTGCTACAATGACCTGCTGTGCATCGTTATTCAATATATTCATTGCAGCATTAAGATTATTAACAATATCTTCAAGATTTTTCAAGATATCACTTTGCTTGTTGGCATCTGATGCAATTGTATAAAAGGAACTGGATACTTCGGCTATAATTGAAGTAACCTGTTCAATATTTTGTGCCTGCTGTGAAGCCTCTTCCTTTATTGATTTTCCGGAGAATGCTAAAGCTTCGGATGAAATGAGTACCTTTTCGCTCAGTTCATTAGATTTTTGTATAAATTCAATAATAACTTCCCTGAAACCAATAAAACTTCGTATAAAATCCTCCATTATATCACGTGATTTTATCAGTGTAATTTCACCTGATAGATCACCTCCGGTTGCCTTTTGCAAGGCAGGCATAGCAATATCGATAGCTTTTGAAAGTTTCATCAGCTGTCGATTAATAAGATATCTTATTATTACGTTAACAATTATCATACCAAGTATAATAAAAAATAAATTTTGGTATACAATTTTATATAGTGTCTTTTCATTGAAGGCAGCTATTATAATGCGATTGCTCTGGGGAACATTATAACCAAATAATACAGCCTGATTGCCATCAAATACACCATCTACTTTTGAATAACTGGCGGCCTTTATATGTTGTATAAATCGAATGGTATTATTATATAAAAATTGCGGCTGGTTTCCTTTTTTAATTGTTTGATCAAGGGGTAATGATAAAAATTCGTTTCTGTTACTCATAATAACGATATTGTCCTCAGAAACAATAACCACACCTTCATATTCTTTGATAACAGTTGGTATGTTTTCAGTAAATGTTTCATCAGTATCCAATTGAATTGCAGTTAAACCATCATTTATTCTGGCTGTAAGTAATGAATCAACATTAGATTTATCTATACGATAAAATAATACCAGAAGGAATACAGATGTTAAAAGTGTTATAGGTATGACTATACTGATAATTTTACTACGAAGTCTTTGAACTGCAACTGGTATCCCAAAACGTCCCAGTGGATATGTCCTGGTATACCATACCTGCATTGAATTGAATCCAATAAATAAGAATACAAACACTAAAATAAAGAAAACATAAAAATGATAATATAGGTTATTGTACCCAAATTTAAAATACATTAAGAAAAACAAGGGGATATATACAATAATTAAATACCCCATATTCAGTAACATTGTTTGCTGTGCACCTGTCTTAAATTTATTAAAGATCTTTTCATACCTTTGCGGGTCATCACTTTCAAATAATCGTAGTATACTTTTAACCCTCCACATATAATATGCAAATAATGATGAAAAAGATATTACCCAGAAAATAATAAACGCCAGTAACAACCTGATATCTTTAAATAACGGGAATGAGTTGCTCATAATGATGATAAAGAGTAATGCATTAAATAAAATAACAGCACTCCCATATTTTTGAAATTGTTTGATAAGCTGTTTTGGTTGCATTCTTGTACCTTATAACGATATGATTAGTAAATAGTTAAAATATTTTAATGTAATTATAGAAAAAAGCAATAATTTTATTAAAATATACTAATGATTTTACAAATAAAATGTATATATTTTTTAAAAAATATCAATTTTACCATTGAAAAGCCATACTAAAACTTTTACACCACTTACAGTCATACTATGGCCATAGTTAACATACTAAGAAGTAGTATAAAAATCAACCAATTGAAAAACATTAAGAGATGTATTATACATTACTATAAACTTTTACTTGACTAATATCCTTTTATACATATAGACATTGACAATATATAGTAACATGAGGTAAATATGAGTTATCCATTGAAAAATCTTAAAATATTAGATTTCACATACCTCCTTCCTGGTCCTTATGGTACCATGATGTTAGCTGATTTAGGTGCTGATATAATCAAAGTGGAAAATCCCAGCAATCCTGATATGCTCAGGATGCTCCCTCCTATTGTTAATGGTATCTCAGCTGTGTATGCCCATATTAACCGTGGCAAAAAGTCTTTAGCACTTGATTTGAAATCTTCTGAAGCAAAAGATATTATATACACACTGGTAAAAGATTATGACATTATTATAGAACAGTTCAGGCCGAAAGTATTGCAAAAATTAGGATTTGGATATGATGACTTAAAATCTATAAACTCTTCCATCATATATTGTTCGTTAACTGGTTATGGGCAAACAGGAAGCTATGCAAGCAAAGCTGGACATGATATTAACTACATGGCACTGTCCGGAGTTGATTCATTTTCAGGAAAGAAGACCACAGGCCCTTGCCTTCACGGTATTCAGATTGCCGACATAGCCAGTGGTGCCAAGAATATGGTCATTGGAATATTAGCAGCTTACATCAAACGACAGGCAACCGGTGAAGGGGATTATATTGACATTTCTATTACTGATGGTGTATTTGCCATGAGTGCATTTACAACAGCTGCTTACCTGGAAGGGGAACCATTACCACAGCCTGAAACGCAAATGCTCAATGGCGGAGGAATATATGATTACTATACAACATCCGACGGGCGTTTTTTGTCAGTTGGACCAATAGAACCAAAGTTTTTCCAGAGTTTTTGCCAGGCAATTGGCTATACTGATATACTCCAAAACGTAGATTTTTCACCCGAAGCTATACATCGCCATAAAAAAAGGATTGCTGAGATAATTGCCATGCAACCGTTATCTCACTGGATTACAGTATTTTCAAAAATTGATGCCTGTGTAGAACCAGTAAGAACACTTCACGAAGCCATAAACTATCCCCCGCTTTCTGATCGCGATATGATAATTTCAATTACCAATGATAAGGGTTCTGTATTTAAACAAATTGGGAATCCAATTAAGTTTTTGTCTCAAAACTATATTGCTCATTCAGCAGGTGTATCGCTTGGTTATAATAATGATGAAATTTTACAATCTATTGGCTATAATAAAGATAAAATTCAACAATTATATGCTAAAAATGTGATAGCAAAATTTAATTAAAGCATAATATGAAAACACCAAAAACATTTACCATAGTAACCTTTGGCTGTCAGATGAATAAAAGCGATTCTGAACTTATGGAAATATCGCTTTTGCAGGAAGGTTTTGTAAAAAGCACTACCTATGGTGATATTATTATATTCAACACCTGTTCTGTCCGCAAACATGCAGAGGACAGGGCCCTGGCTCATATTATTGAAGCCCGTAATGCCTATAAGAATTCCATCATCGTTGTTGCTGGCTGTATGGCACAGCGGTTGAGCCGGGAATTGAAAAGCAATTACGGCGTTGATTTAGTTGTAGGTCCGTATCACTCGCCTGCAATTGGTTCAATTATCAAAAATTTTATCCAGCATCAAAGTAATGGTGAGTACATATCACAGGATGTAAAGGATTTTGTATCACGAATTCATCCTTCACTGGCTACTCATAAGGATGATTTGCCATGGCATAAATGGGTTACCATATCACACGGATGTGAAAATTACTGTGCATACTGTATTGTTCCTTATGTGCGCGGTAAGCTTATATCCTTCCCTTCACAGCAGATTATAGATTACTGTAAACTGCTCATTGGCAATGGAATAACCGAAATAACATTACTTGGGCAGAATGTTAATCAATATGGTCAGGATTCAGGCGATATTCCCTTTTATACATTACTGGAAAAGATAGCCCAACTACCAGGTTTGTATAAACTCAATTTCATAACTTCACATCCCAAAGATTTTAATATTGAAATTCTTCATGTTATAAACAATAATCCTGTCATTGCTCGCAGCATACATCTTCCTCTGCAAAGTGGCTCGGATACAGTACTGCAGGCAATGAACCGCCAGTATACCATGAAACACTATTACACGATAATAGATGCAATACATAAGCTGCTTCCCATGGCCTCCATATCTACTGACCTTATTGTTGGCTTTCCTGGTGAAACACAAAAAGATTTTGAAGATACTATCAACGCTGTACGCACCATACAGTTTGATGAGGCATTCACCTATAAATATTCGCCGCGTGAAGGCACAAAAGCCTTCACACTGCCTGATTCAGTGCCAGACACAGCCAAGCAGGAAAGACTTGATATGTTGATACAAACTGTGCGTGAAATTTCACAAAAAAGGTTGATGAATCACATACACACCACTACCGATATGATTGTAGAACGTATCAGCAAAAAGTCGGAAGACGAAGTTATGGGTAAAACTATTTATAATCACCCCATTATTATCAAAGGCGCAAAAGAAGACATCGGGAAAAAATACACAGTAACTATCGTATCATTAAAAGGTTCAACGCTCTATGGTGAGCGTAGTGCTTAAAACAATAAGCATTGCAGCTTTGTTTACCACCATTGCATTAGCTGGTGAACATTCTGATTTTGAAGCAATTCAAAAAGCATACAGGTTAAACAGCAGCAACAAACAGGAACTTATAAAAAAATATTTCAAGACTTATCCCAACAGTAACTATATTCCTCATATCAGGATGCTTATGGCTGACTCAGCTTCAACTGTAGACGGAAGCATTGCAGAGTACCAAAAAATAATCAGTAACTATCGCTATTTTGAAAAACGTGATGCAGCATTTTTATCACTATGTCAGCTCTATTATATAAAAAGCGATTGGGGCAACCTGCTTGCTATCTGCAACCAGGCAATCACAGAGTGTAGCACCAGTAACTATGGCCCAATATTTTTACAGTTACGGGCGATAGCTCATTACAATCACAACCATTATGATGATGGTGTCAACGACTGTGAAAAAATTCCTGAATACTCACGCCAGCTGAATACTCTGGCATACAGTTTGTTCATAAAATCAGAGATGGACAGACAGATGTACGGATATGCACGCCGGTACATTAAAGATCTTGCCGAACTGTTACATGGCTATTCAAAAGCTGCTATATATCCCACCTGTTTACTGCAATTGGGACAATATTATGAATATCACAGAATGTACAATGAAGCATGGTCAACGTATAATTTTTTGATGGCGCAATTTCCAAAATCACCGGAAGCAGTGAAGGCATATAATTATGCACAAAATATAAAGAAATTTAATCCTGAAACCGTTGCGTTTATGCCTGATGAAAAAATTATTGCTCAGAGCGAGACTATTGATATTAAACCTGATGTAGAAGAAAAAGAAACACAGCAAAAGCCAGCCATATACTATACCATTACCATTGGGCCTTTTTATAATTTACAAAAAGCAAAAGAATTACAAAAATTAATTGTTAATTATGTGCTGCCTGTACATATCGTCAGAAAAGAAAAATCTTTTGACATTTATGCAGGACATTTCCCTTCAATTGATGAAGGCATGAGTATAAAAATTCAGTTAGCTGAAGAGTTAGGCATTAACGGATTTATTATTGAAATATTTGAACAGGATGGGAAGCAGTATATCTATGGGCAATGATAAAGAACTAACTCCCATGATGCGACAGTATCTTGACATCAAGCAACATTACAAAGATGAGATATTGTTTTTCAGGCTTGGCGATTTTTATGAAATGTTCTTTGACGATGCAAAGATTGCTTCAAAGGTTTTAGATATTGCTCTTACTTCACGCCAGAATGATATTCCCATGTGCGGTGTACCATATCACGCTGCTGACAGCTATATAGCAAGGCTTATCAAAGCTGGATACCGGGTGGCAATATGTGAACAGATGGAACCACCATCTCCAAATGCTATTGTTAAACGTGAAGTTATTCGCGTTATTACACCAGGTACTGTCATTGAAAGTAATCTTATTGCTTCAGACGAAAATAACTTCTTGGGTTCGGTTGTCATTCAGAATAATACGGTTTGCACCGGATTTGTTGATGTATCAACAGGCGATTTTTTCCTTTCATCTGCAGATTATAGTCGTGAATTCATTGCAACTGAAATTTCACGTTTTTCACCTAAAGAGATGCTGTTATACGGTTCCCGGCAGGAACTCACATTTTTATATGACCTTTTAAAGCAGCAGGATATTGCTTTAGCATCCATTAATGAATGGTATTATGATGTTGAATATCTCACTAATATAATCTGCAACATCTATGGATTAAGCAATATTAAAGGGTTGGGCTTAACACATACAGCAATTCTTACTGTTGGTTCACTGCTTCACTATTTAAAGGATACTCACAAAAGTGCACTGATGCACCTGAAATATCCAAAGAATGTCAGCCGCAGTGAATTCATGGTTTTAGACCATCAAACTATACACAATCTTGAAATCCTGAAGAGCCAGGATGGTTCAAAACTTCATTCACTTTTTGGTGTGCTTAATCACACTCAGACTGCAATGGGAAAACGAACGTTAGAACGGGCTCTTCTGTATCCATTGCTTGACCCAGTTGCTATTGAAAGCCGTTATGACATTATATCATATCTTATGGACAACATTAATCTTTTAAAGGAAATCCATGACACATTATCGCATATTCATGATCTGGAACGGCTTGTTTCCCGCTTTGCCCTGAAGAAATATTACAACAGAGATTTCATTGCTCTGCAGCAATCAATTGAATCTGCCAATGATGTATATACAGTGTTGCAACAGCATCCTGATAAGCTTTTTAATATGCTGGGCACTATCAGCGATTCTTTACAGGAACTATCGCTCAGAATTAAAAATACCATTGTTGAAAATCCACCGCTTTCTTCAGAACACGGACGTGTTATAAAAGAAGGTGTCAATGCTGAACTTGACAGGCTGTATACATTAAAAACTGATGCGCGGCAATGGCTTCTCAATTATCAGGAAAATGAAAAAAAGCGTTTAGATATTCAAACATTGAAAGTACGGTATAACAAAGTTATTGGCTATTATATTGAAGTGAGCAAAGGCCAGACTGCAAAAGTACCACAGGATTATTTAAGGAAACAGACGTTAATCAATGCTGAGCGCTATACAACCGAAACACTGCAGAAGTTTGAAACAGATGTATTGCAGGCACACGATTCAATAATCAGGATTGAAAATGAGATCCTTGATACAATTGTTGAGACAATACTATCGAACAAGCTACAGATTCAGGAATTAGCATATACTATTGGGATACTGGACATGTTCTGTTCATTGGCTCTGGCAGCATATCACAATAACTACGTCAGACCAATGTTGAACAATGAAGGTATTATTGACATAAAGTGTGGAAGGCATCCGGTTGTTGAAAAATTTTATATAAAAGAACCTTTCGTGCCAAATGACATTTTTTTAGATACATGTGACAACGTTATTGCAATTATCACAGGGCCAAATATGTCGGGAAAATCAACCTACATACGAATGGCTGCTGTACTGCAGCTTATGGCTCAGATTGGATCATTCATACCTGCTCAAAGTGCTAATCTGTGTATTGTTGACAGAATATTTACACGTATTGGTGCCAGTGACAATATTGCACGCGGTGAATCGACATTTCTTGTAGAAATGAATGAAACTGCTATCATCTTAAACAATGCAACTGATAAAAGCTTAATCATAATGGATGAGATTGGGCGTGGTACCAGTACCTACGATGGGATGTCCATTGCATGGGCAGTTGTTGAGTACATTGCCAATTATATCAGGGCAAAAACTTTATTTGCTACTCACTATCACGAATTGACTAAAATAAATAAAAAAGGTATCGTCAATTATACAGTGATGGTGAAAGAATCGCTAAATGGCGTTGAATTTTTGCATAAAGTTGTTTCGGGCGCGGCGGATAAATCGTATGGGATTCATGTGGCTAAATTGGCCGGTATTCCAAAACCAGTAACTGTTAAGGCTAACAAAATACTTGAAAAACTTGAAAAATCTTCACGGATTGATTCTTTAGTTAAAGCTCCTGATAATGAAGAACAGCTTGAAATATTTCAGGCAACACATCATAGATTGGCACAGGCTCTCAAAGATATAAACATTGAAAATTTAACACCGCTTGAAGCGCTCAATGAAATTGCACGCCTCAAGCGGCTTATTGAATGATTTATTTCTTACGACCTGCTAAAAATGGTTCAACCAGATCAATTGGTATCGGGAACAATGTGGTGGAATTCTTTTCAGTAGCAACCTCACGCAGCGTTTGTAAATAACGAAGCTGTAGTGCTATGGGATGCGGTTCCATAAGTTTTGCGGCATCCACCATTTTTGAAGCTGCCTGAAATTCACCTTCAGCGTTTATAACCTTGGCTCTTCGCTCTCGCTCGGCTTCAGCCTGTTTTGCCATGGCACGCTGCATTTCCTGTGGCAGGTCAACATGCTTGATTTCAACAGCGGTTACTTTGATACCCCATGGGTCAGTTTGCTTATCTAATATTTTCTGCAATTCATGATTAATCCTTTCCCTGTCAGCTAACAGATCATCAAGTTCAACCATACCTAAAATGCTTCGTAACGTTGTTTGTGCCAGCTGTGACGTAGCATACAGGTAATCCTCAACTTCAGTAATTGCTTTATTGGGTTCTATAACCCTGAAGTAAATAACAGCATTTACTTTTACGGAAACGTTATCACGGGTGATTACATCCTGCGGTGGTACATCCATGGCAACTGTTCGCAGGCTAACCCTGATCATCTTATCTACAAATGGAATAATGATAACAAGGCCAGGACCTTTTGGGCCCGTTGGTGGTTGCAATAAGCGGCCTAATCTAAATACTACAGCCCTTTCATATTCCCTGATTATTTTAATTGATGATACAGCTAATAAAACTAATAGTATAAGCAATGTGGGTAATGCTTGGAACATCATATTCCTCCTTAAAAATTTATTTTTGACAAAAGACTTTTAAAAAAATTAGAATATTTATTACATTTATTATTTATTATTGCAAAATTTTTTTTACATGCAACACCATGCCTTCCATTTTTATCACCTCAACCATATCGCTTTTTTTTACAGGTTCATTTGAAATTGCAGTCCACAATTCACCATGGACTTCTACCGTTCCTTTTCCCGTAAAATCCATTGCGGCCTCACCTTTTTCACCAATCATACCCTCAATACCGGTAACAGCTTTTTGTGTATGTACTTTAATTACAGCACGTACCACAACGAATATAAAAAGTAAAAGAACAATAAGAACAGTAAAAATTGAAGTTAAAGGTATTTGCCCTCCCGGCAAAGGGGAATCAAATAAGATCATTGACCCAATAATGAAGGTGATTATTCCACCCAGTGTCAGCAACCCATAACTTGTAAATTTTAATTCCAGTATGAACAATAGTATAGCTAAAATGATAAACATAAGTCCAGCAAAATTTATTGGCAATACTTTAACAGCCAGTAAAAATAAAAATAATGCAATAGCGCCTATTACACCGGGGACTATCATGCCCGGGTTCTTTAATTCAAAACCAATTCCAACAACTGCAATTAAAAACAAAAAAAATACCATCTGCGGATCAGCAAAGTAATTTAAAATTTTTTCCTTCCAATCCATTGTATATTGCTGTTGCTGAATATTTTTTGTTTTTAAGACAACATATATATCTTTAGTTTTGATCTTTTTACCATCAATTTTTACTAAGAGATCATTGATGTCATTAGCAACAACATCTATCACCCCTAATTGGAGTGCTTCATTATTGGTGCTTGATATGGCTTCACGTACCGCTTTTTCTACCCATGTGATATTGCGCTTTCGTAATTCAGCTAAACTTTTAGCATAAGCAACAGTATCATTTAAAACCTTCTTTTCCATTATCCCATTTTGCTTTTGGTCCGGGCTGAAATTTAAAAATGGGCTTACCGGATGCATGGCACCTATCTCAGTACCCGGTGACATTGCCGCTATATGAGCAGCTATCATAATAAATCCGCCAGCAGATGCAGCCTGAGCACCTTTAGGATAGGTATATACGATAACCGGAATTGGGGAATCCAGTATGGCTTTAATAATATCCCGCATTGAATTAAGTAGCCCCCCCGGGGTATCCATAATCATCAAAACAAATTGCATATTATCCTGATTGGCTTTTTTAATTGAATTTACTATGTAATCTGCAATGACAGGATTTACCGAACCGTTAAGCTCAATAAGTGCATATTTATTATCAGCAAAAACTGTTGAAGAAAAAGCTATAATTAGCACCAGTGTTGTTAAGAATCTGACTTTCATATCATTTCACCATGAAAAAGAATTTGCATATGACATTTGGCTATAATTGTTACCTTGAACTTTCTTATGTAACATAAGTATATTCAATATATGTATTGTAAAACAATTGTCAAGATAGTAAATATAAAAATCTTGCAAATTATTGATATAATGCTTTATTTTAAACACAAAAGTTTCTCTTTTTATAGGTTGACATAAAAAAAATTGTTTTATCAGGCCGATAGTTACTATATAATACTTTGAATGTGTTTATTGAGAGCATATCATGAAAAAGATATTTTTTGTTTTTATCATTTTACTTGCATCGCTATCGCTTATACATGCGCAGGAATTAGAAAAGAAAAATATGAATGTTGCGGTCGATAGCTCACAGAAAAAATCAACTGAAAAAAATACACCATCCACAACTGCAGAATCAGCTAAAGATGAAAAGAAAGATACCGGCAAAAAGTTGCAGGAACAAAAGAAAATAGCTGATGAAAAGAAAAAAGACATTTCACAGGATAAACACATTGAGGCTGAAAAGAAAAAAACAGAATGGATAAAAAAAACAATTCAATATGGGATTCAGGATGACAGAATAGATGCAATAAAATCAATATTAACGTTAAAAGATCCTTCACATAAAAGTGAAATTATAAAACTATTGGATGAACTTATGCCTCAGGAAACAAATCCTGAAGTTAAACGCACTGCTATTACAATTGTCAGCGAGCTTAAAAGCAGTACATCATTGCCATGGATTATTGCTTCTTTGAACGACAGTTCAGAGGAAGTAAAAATTGCTGCCGTTTATGCAATTGACACATTAAAAGCTACGGACGCCATACCCCAATTAGAAAGTATTCTCAAGGTACAAAAGTTTACTGAAAATTCTAATTTTACCGAAGCCCTTATACGGACATTAGGTAAATTAAAAGCTACGCAGCTGAAAGATTTTGCCATTGAACGTATTAAAGATACAAAAACAACAGACAATTTAAGGCAATTATGTATATTATTTCTTGGTGATCTGGAAGATATCAGTTCTAAAGATTTTTTACTTGGAATTGTCAAAGACAAGGAGGAGGATACAATCATACGTTCATATGCAGCTGTAGCACTGGCAAAAATTGGTGCAAAAGATACAGCAGGGGATCTTTTAGAAATAATAAAAGAGATAGACAGCTATCCCGTTAATAAAAGAAAAGATTATTATTCTTTTTCAATGTATTGTACTGCCGCGCTTGTAAAAATGGGGGACAGCAATGCAATTCCACGTTTGATGGAGGCATTACGCAGTAATAATCCAGTTGTACGCCTGCGAGCCGTAGAGTTGATGAAGGATGTAAAAGACAAAAGAACTATTGACATTTTGAAATATAAAATGCAGTATGATCCTAGTCCCAAAGTACAGAAAGCAGCTAAAGAAGCATTAAAAGAAATGGGTGAAAGTGTTGATGAATCAAAATAAAACAATAAAAAATATCATAATGCAATCATTAACCCTGTCTACTGTCATAATGATAAGCCTGTTATTAATAATATTCATTTCAAATGTTATTATTTTCCCAATTGTACTTTTCTCTGAAAGCCACCCTGAAATATTTACCAGAATTGTTGAGATTATCATCTATCTTGGTATTATTTCTATGATTTGTTATTTCTTAATTTACAGAATAGTACATTTGCATAAAGCAGGTATACCTGTAACATTGAGCATCAAAAATGCTATTGTATCACCTTTACGTATTTTTTTATATATTGTCATGATAATTTTTTTTATAGTAGTGTTGATAACATTGATTTATCTTATTCTTAAAACAAACTATATGATCCTTTATAAATTAATTCACCAGTGATATTACAATGGCTTTAGTAAGCGATTTTGATAAATATTTCCTGCATCTGCCCAAAATATCACAACCAGATGACTTTGAAAAATTTTGGCAAAATGCAATTAATGAATTAAAAAAAACACCGATTGACGTCCAATATGTGCATAACAAAAGAAAATCCACTGGCAAATTCTCTGCCTATGATATGACATATATTGGATATGGCAGAATCCAGCTTTTTGCCACATTGTATATTCCCGATAAAATAGAACGACCGCATGCTGTCATATTATTTCATGATTATGATGACCTTGATAGTTATGCTCAGTTCCCCATTGATTTGCCTTTTGCATACTGTTTTGTGGAATTGCGAGGCCACCGAAACATCATCCATTATGATCAGGAACAGAACAGATATCCGGGATTTATGACTGAAGGTATCCTTGAAAAGGATGATTATTATGTTAAAGGGCTTTACTTAGATGGGCTTAGAACTATTGATGCATTGCGTTTGCATAAAAATCTTGATTGCAGTAAAATAGCAATTATTGGTAAGGGATTAGGAGCTGCCGTAGCTTTGTTCACTACATCAAACTCTAACAGGGTTATGGCGCTGGTTCTTGATACACCATCATTTTGTTATCTTGATAAAGCTCAGAATATTGCAAAAAGTGTGATAGCAAATGAAATTAATGCTTTTATTGAAGAACATCGAAGTAAAAAATCTGCAATAAAGAAAAACCTTATTTATTTTGACGCTTTACAATTCATCAAAGCTGTCACCTGCCCGGTACTTACAACAGTTGGCTTTAAAGATTCTTTATCACCTGCAGAATGTGTTTTTGCACTTTTTAATCATCTTCAGTGCGATAAAACTGTTGAAGTATACCCTGATGAAGGCCATAGTGCCGGTGGAATTGAACAGCAAAAACGAATGATTGAATGGATTAAAAATATTATTGTGTAAAAAATTACATATTACATGTAGCGACTGTATATATCACTCATGATTTTTTAAATCCAATAATTCTTTGTATATTCATTATTTCTTCAATCCTGAATATAAATGCACCAGCAAAATACAACACACCATATAACGGAAGCACTGTCACTGCAAGTATCAGGGGATGATAATGCAAATGAATCTTTATAAAGAATGCTATGATGGCTGCAATGATAGAAATTGTCCATAAATACAATAGATACTTTTTTTGTAATCCCACTTTCCCAATTTTTTTAGAAATAGTTGATTTTAGCAATTTATATTCAATCCAACCAGAAAATCCTGATGCTGCAGTAATTCCTGCTGTTCCATAGATTTTATCAATACCTAAAAACAAAGGTCCATACTGAGAAGCAAAAAAACCAATAATACTTGCAAGTATCACGCGAAAAATTGCAAATTTTAAAGGTGTGCGAGTATCATTCATTGCATAAAATGCAGATGAATACAATCTGCTTTGCGTTATTGCCAGTAAACCAACTGTTGAACCGGCAAGCACCATCCACACAAATGTGGTATCTTTAGCAGTAAATTTGCCTGTTTGATAAATAGCCCCAACAATGATATCGCCTAAAATAAAAAATCCAATGGTTGATGGCACAACATAAAATGCAATACGTTTTATTGCGTTGTTTATTCGTGATTGAAGCTTTTTAGCTATTTCTTCCTGTTGGCCAATAACTTTCGACATGGCTGGTAATTCAGCAGCGGAAACTGACATACCAAACAGGCTTATTGGTAGCATATACAGTGTTTGGGCATAGGATATTGAAGCGACAGCTCCGGTAGGGAGCAAACTGGCAAGTAAGGAATCAATGTATGCACTTACCTGAACAACTCCGCGTCCAAAAAATACTGGAATGAAATTATTGATTACAGTTCTAACTTCCAGTGTTCTGAATGAAAATCGTAGTTTGAGGTGTTTAATGATAACAACAACAGATGGTAATTGTATCAATAACTGTAACAAACTGCCAGCAACTGACCCGGCTGCGGTGTAGGTGGCTAAGTCATTTTGCGTGGAATTATTGCCAAAAAATAATAATGTTATAATAATTATGATATTCCATAATACCGGTGCACTATATGATAAAAAGA
>DYLU01000059.1 GCA_020721905.1 Leptospira biflexa
CTGTGTTACCAGTGAATATGGACCTGTTGAACGTGCATGTATCTTATCATCAACCATGTGAGCTAATTTCAGCATGTAGATGTACCCAACCATAACCTCACTTTCAAACGGCTCACCAGTCTGGCCATTATACAGGGCAGTCTTTGATGATTCCGGCAAACCTGCTTTTTTCAAAAGTTCGCGTATCTCCTGCTCTTCAGGGCTGTCAAATATGGGGCATTCTGCTATAAATCCCAGTTCCTTTGCTGCCCAACCCAACTCAGTTTCCAGAAGCTGACCTAAATTCATTCGGGATGGTACCGATAGAGGATTTAAAACAATATCAACCGGTGTTCCGTCAGGTAAGTACGGCATATCATACACAGGAACTATCCTTGATATAACACCCTTGTTACCATGGCGTCCCGCCATCTTGTCACCAACAGATATTTTCCTTTTTGAAGCAATGTACACTTTCACAAGCTCTTCTACACCTGCAGACAACTCGTCGCCATTCTCACGCGAAAAACGCTTTACATCTATCACTATACCCTCAACGCCGTTGGGCACTCTGAGCGATGTATCGCGCACCTCACGTGCTTTTTCACCAAATATGGAATGCAGAAGTTTATATTCAGGTGTAAGGTCCTGCTCTCCTTTCGGGGTAACCTTGCCCACAAGTATATCGCCCGGAGCAACATAAGCACCCATCCGTACTATACCATTTTCATCAAGGTCTCTGAACGCTTTTTCACTGAGGTTAGGGATATCACGGGTGATCACTTCCCTTCCAAGCTTGGTCTCTCTGGCTTCTATCTCAAACTGTTCAATATGCAATGATGTAAATATATCATCATATACAAGGCGTTCGGAAAGAAGAATAGCATCCTCAAAGTTATATCCCATCCATGGCATGAATGCTACCAGGATGTTTTTTCCTAACGCCAGTTTTCCATTATCTGTGGCAGGCCCATCAGCCAGGATATCACCCATTTTGACTTTTTGCCCTTTATGTACAATTGGTTTCTGATTGAAACAGGTACCCTGATTGGTTCGTTTAAATTTTTGGAGAGTATATTCATCTATCTCGCCGCCAGATGTTTTTACCCTGATAACTTTTGCATCTGCATATATTACTTCTCCGGCACGTTTTGCCTTAACCACAACGCCTGAATCCATAGCCGCAGGACCTTCCATACCTGTACCTACCAGCGGAACTTCTTCCGTTAACAGCGGCACTGCCTGTCGCTGCATATTTGAACCCATGAGTGCACGGTTTGCATCATCATGTTCCAAAAACGGAATGAGGCATGTTGAAACTGAAAACACCTGATCCGGCGATACATCCATATACTGAATTTCTTCAGGGCGTTTATAGGGGAAATCACCCCGATGACGGCAAGGAATGAGGTTATCAACAAACTTACCATTTTCATCTATTGTGGCGTTAGCCTGGGCTATAAAATATTTGTCCTCTTCATCAGCAGTAAGATATTCCACTTTGTCAGTAACCCTGCCATTTTCAACAACCTTATACGGAGTTTCAAGAAAACCATAGTCATTAATGCGTGCATACGTACTCATTGATATGATCAATCCAATATTGGGACCTTCAGGAGTTTCTATTGGACACATTCTTCCATAGTGTGATGGGTGAACATCACGCACTTCAAAACCAGCCCGCTCACGTGTTAAACCACCAGGTCCCAGTGCATTAAGACGCCGCTTATGGGTTAACTCGGCCAATGGGTTTGTCTGGTCCATAAACTGCGATAGCTGGCTGGAGCCAAAAAACTCATTAATAACCGCGGTAATTGGCTTAATACTGATGAGCGCCTGTGGCGTGACCACATCAACATCCTGTATGGTCATACGTTCCTTAATAACACGCTCCATTCGCTGGAATCCAATTTTTACCTGATTCTGGATAAGCTCGCCAACGGGTCGTATTCTCCTGTTTCCTAAATGGTCTATATCATCAACAATATATCCATCTACTTCAGCAATAAGGTTTATTAAATATTTAACTGTATGTACTATATCTTCTTTTCTGAGGTAATCTTCCTTCACCTCTTTCATATCAAAGCCAAACTTTTTATTTATCTTATAGCGTCCAACACCCCCTAAACTGTATGTTCTGGGATCAAAGAATAACCGGTTAAATATCTCACGCGCATTATCAATATTGGTTGGTTCACCAGGTCTTAGCATCTGATGCAACTTTAATAACGCTTCTTCAGAGCTCTTGCAATCGTCCTTTTCTAAGGAAGTAATAAGATATGCATCGTCTTTATTCTTTGGGAATTCTATAACCTCTACAGCTTTTATCTTTTCATCCCGCAGTATATCAACATAGTCAATAGTTATTCGTTCACCAGCCTCCAGCAGCACTTCTCCTGTATCCGGATTAATAACATCAGAAGCCACACGCTTATTTTTCAGGGATTCGTAATCATTTTCTTCAGTAAGAGTTATCTTTTTTGTATTATAGAAAAGTTTGATTATCTCTTCATTAGTGTTATACCCCAATGCTTTAAGAATGATGGTTGCGGGAAACTTTTTCTTCCTGTCAATACGGGCAACTATCAGGCCTTTAGCATCCATTTCAAATTCCAGCCACGATCCCCTGTCAGGGATTACACGGGCACTGTACATTCTTTCAACCTCATCCCAGAAGAAGAAGATTCCCGGTGATCTGTGCAACTGGTTTACCACAACACGTTCTGCACCATTTATAATGAAGGTGCCGCTCTCAGTCATTAATGGGATATCGCCCATATACACAGACTGTTCACGGACTTCCATAGTATCCTTCTTTATGAGCCGTATTGTTGCTTTAAGTGGAGCTGCATACGTAACATCTCTTTCTTTACATTCCTGCACACTATACTTTGGCTCACCCAACTCATATTCAACAAATTCCAGTTCTATATCATCATTAGGGCTTACAATTGGAAATGTTTCAAGAAACACTGTCTGGAGGCCCTGGTTTTTCTTTTTGGAAGGGGCTACATCCTTCTGTAAAAACCATTTAAACGATTCAGTTTGATTTTCGATCAAATTTGGCAATCCAATGCCGGGTTTTATTTTACCAAAACGTATAACTTTTTGTTGTTTTTGCATAGTTTACACCTAAAATAAGATTTATTCACAATAAGCCAAAATATGAAGAAAATCGGACAATCGATTAAGAATTATTGTAAAAATATATTGCTCATTTATTGTTTTATTCATACTGTTTGGGGCACTGTTATTATATACAAAAGAATGAAACTGTTAGCATATTTTGCACATATTAACAACAGTAGGTTTGATTGCATAGCAACCAAACCTACTGTTGTTTTCAATATACAGTATTACCAGAATCTTTTCAAGATATTTTACGTTTAAAACGTTACTTAATCTCGACAGTTGCTCCAGCTTCTTCAAGCTGTTTTTTGATCTTCTCGGCTTCTTCCTTGGAAACCTTTTCCTTGACTGGCTTGCCGCCAGCTTCTACCAGGTCTTTAGCTTCTTTTAAACCTAAACCGGTAATGGCCCTGACTTCCTTGATAACATTAATCTTGTTATCACCAAAACCTGCGAGGATAACATCAAATTCTGTCTTTTCCTCAACTTCTGCAGCTGCTGCGCCCGCTGCTGGTGCTGCTGCTACTGCAACTGGTGCCGCTGCTGAAATGCCAAACTTTTCTTCCATAGCTTTTACAAGTTCAGCGGCTTCAACAAGTGTTAAGCTACCAATTGCTTCCAACAATTCCTGTACTGATAACTTTGCCATCATGTTACTCCTTATACTTAGTGAATCTTGAAGTTAATACGAACGTTAGTCGTAAAAACCTATAAGGGCAACCAATACTAAAAAACTGTTAATCACATCTTTACTCAGTATCATTTACCCTTGATTATATGCGTTCATTAATTTTTTATGCGTTTTTTTCTGCAACCTGCTTAATGCCACGTGCCAGCGATGCCATAATCTGATTGATAGCTATAGCTGTACCTGATGCCGGGCCATTTATAAGTGACATCACCTGTGCCAACAATACTTCTTTTGACGGCAGATCTGCAATGCGCTGTACATCTTTTGGGGAATATACAACGTTGTCCATTATTGCCACGCTGTACTGGAACTTATCCTGCTCTTTCTGAAAATCTTTTAAAACCTTGGCAACTTCACTGACTTCTTTATCTAAAAAGACAACGCCAATAGGCCCAACAAGATATTGGTCTATCTCAGGATAACCACAATCTTTAAGGGCTTTCCTGAATAAAGTATTTTTAACAACCTTATACTCAGCTCCCTTTTCCCGCAAAATCTTACGGAGCTGATACATATCCTTAACTTTAATGCCAGAATAATTAGTTAATATAACATTTTTTTTTGAGGTTAATTTATCCTTTAGCTCATTGACAAAATCAACCTTATATTGCTTAACCATTATCGTTCTATCCCCTTATAATTAATTTTGATTCCTGGCCCCATTGTAGAGCATACATGAAAAGAACGTATATAGTTACCTTTTGCATCAGAAGGCTTGTCTTTTACAACCTGGCTATAAAATGCTTTAATATTCTCGGCTAATTTTTGAGGTTCAAAAGAAAGTTTCCCAACTCCTAAATGGATAACTCCTGTTTTATCAGCCTTATACTCCACTCTTCCGCCTTTTAATTCCTTAACAGCAGTTTTCACATCATCAGTCACTGTACCTGACTTTGGTTTAGGCATAAGCCCCCTTTTCCCAAGTATGGGACCTAATTTACCAACCTCTTTCATCATATCTGGTGTGGCAATGACACCATGGAAATCAAGCCATCCATTTTTAATTTTTTCGATAGCATCTTCAGCTCCAACAAAATCAGCCCCTGCTTCTAAAGCCTCTTTCTGCGTATCGCCTTTGCAAATAACAAGGACCTTTATATCCTTACCCGTGCCATACGGCAACACTACTGAACCACGCACATTTTGATAGCTTTTATGAATGACTTTTACCGATACCTCAACGGTTTCATCAAATTTTGCAAAAGTTAACTCTTTCATCATTGTTAAAGCTTCTTCAAGCGAATAGAGTTTGCTTTTATCTATTTTTGTCCGTGCGTCTGTTACTTTTTTTCCTCTTTTCATATACAACCCCAAAAAATCCTAAATTTCAAAGTGAAAAAATCAGTCAACAACCTCTACTCCCATAGAGCGAGCTGTGCCTGCAATAATCTTCTTTGCAGCTTCAACATCATGCGCATTGAGATCCGGCATTTTTAATTTTGCTATCTCTTCAAGCTGAGCCTGAGTAATTTTGGCAACCTTTTTTTTGTTAGGCTCGCTGGAGCCTTTTTCAAGTTTCAACGCCTTTTTAATGAGAACAGCAGCAGGTGGAGTTTTAATAATAAATGTATACGTCCTGTCTTCATACACAGTTATAATCACCGGCAATATGGTGCCCTGCTGATCCTTTGTTCTTTCATTGAATGCTTTACAAAACTCCATTATATTAAGGCCATGCTGACCTAAAGCAGGACCAACCGGTGGTGCAGGATTTGCCTGGCCGCCCGGGATTTGCAACTTAATCTGAGTGACTATTTTTTTCTTTTTTGGAGCCATCGTAATCAACCCTATAAAACAATATTTTTAAATTAAATCTTACCAACCTGAACAAAATCTAATTCAACAGGAGTCCCCCTGCCAAATATCTCAACTTTAACACGCAAGCGCCCTTTATCAGGATACACCTCTTCAATAACACCGGTAAATTCTTTAAACGGGCCGTCAATAACCTTAACATGCTCTCCAACAGAAAAATCCATGACCACCGTAACTTTGTCTTTGGTTGTGACTTCACCCATTTTATTAAAAAGGCTGTCAACTTCCTTTTCAGAGAGCGGCCTTGGTTTTTCAGTACCAAAAGAACCTACAAAGTTAGTAACACCCGGTATACTCTTGATAGCCATCCATGTTTCATCATCAAGAATCATTTCAACCAGAACATATCCGGGAAATATCTTCTTTGGTTTTACAACCTTCTTGCCATCTTTTACTGAATGTTCCTCAACAGTTGGAATCTTTACCTGAAATATCTTATCCCCCAGGTTAAGATTCTGGACTTTTTTTTCCAGTGCCAGTTTAACTTTATTCTCATGGCCGGAATATGTATGTATTACATACCATCCTTTTGTCATAGTTATTGCATCACCAGAGATACTATTTTCATCAAAGCAGCATCAACAATCCACAGAAACAACGCAGTTATTATAACTGTTATAACAACAACCATGGTCAAAGCACCAACCTCATCACGTTCGGGCCAGGAAACTTTTTTAAGCTCGTCTCTGGATTCCTTAACAAATTGTACTGTCTTATTAAACACATTAAATACCTTATGCTTTAGTTTCTTTATGCAATGTATGCTTATTGCAATGCTTACAGTATTTCATTACTTCAAGCTTGCCGGTTTGCTTTTTCTTATCCTTTTTGGTTGCATAATTGCGATTTTTACAATCTTTACATGATAATAGAACTACTTCACGCATAATTATATCCTATTATTAATAATAGTTTGTATAAGAGTATTAAATTTTTACAGTTTTTCAGCGTTTGTATGCAATTTCACAGATACGAAAGCACGCTATAAATATAGCACACCACGTCAAGTAATTAATTACCTGAATCAAAAAAAAATAAAAATTTTTATAAAAATTAATAATGAGCCCACGACCAGAATCGAACTGGTGACCTTTTGCTTACCATGCAAATGCTCTGCCGACTGAGCTACGTGGGCATGATTGAAGTATATAATATATACAATTTTAATACAATATTCCTAAAAAAAGGTGTTATTTGTCAAGATTTTTTACAATTTATTCAATTTATTAATTCGTGGAACCCTCATTGTGCGTATACAGTTTTATATCTCGTATCATAATAACATTTACGAATTGTTCTGAAAAAACTGCAACAATTTTTCAGCTATCAGCATACCCTGATCAATGAATTCGGGGCCGTATTCCATCCCTGTTTTAGACCTGAATGTATGGCGAATAGTATTGATGTGTTCTACTCCTCCGGGGAAATGAGCTAAAATATCCTGGATTGTAATATTCATGGTAGCAATCATGTCCCATAGTGTATATATGAAGTTATCCGGCCCCCACCTGAATTTATCAGCATCATACAGTGCATTTGACAGCAGCATGATATCGCTGTTATCTACTGTCTGATGCTCTTTAAATGCTTCGTGATTGCGTATGGCAAAACTGATTGCATTAATATCGCTTTCAGGCATGAAATGAGATAGATGTGCCTGTACATACTCTGCAGCTTTTGCCGGATGGTCCTTTTTTTCCCGGTAATAATCATGCAGAAACCCTGCAATAAGTGCAAGCATTGCCAGGTGTATTGACTGGCTTGAAATCCCCTTTTCTTTAAGAACTATTGCCGCTGATTCAATTGCTACTTTTTCTGCATGATAATAGCTGTGTCCTAACGCACTCCCCTTCTCACGCATGCATCCTGCACAGTAGGCAATGACTGATGAAACTGTTGATATCTTTTTTGCTATGGCTAAATACCAGTAACTATCGGTGTAAAACCGCGGGGCAGGCAGTGTTACAGCATAGGACTTTATAAACTGCCTTCCCCTGCTGATTACATCCTGCTGCATGCATTACCCTTTATAGTAACAATCAAGCATTTATTTTAAGCACACATCTTCCTGTGAAACTACTTTATTAAGCGGGTATTCAATTATTCCATCAGCTCCGGCATTAATGAGTTTAGGGATAAGATCCCTGATCACCGATTCCTGAATAACGCTTTCCACTGAAAACCATGTTGCATTATACAGTTTGGATACCGTTGGCGATGTTAGGCTTGGTATCAGCTTAACGACTTCAGCCAGCCTGTCTTCTGGTACGTTCATTTTAATCCCCACAAGATTATTGGCATTCAATGCGCCACGCAAAAGCAGTGCAATTTGTTTGATTTTTGCGCGCTTGGCTGAATCGTTCATGCTCTGTTTGTTGGCTATGAGTTTGGTATTGGTTTCAAGCAACGTGTATATAATTTTCAGGCCATGCGCTTTTATTGTAGAACCCGTTTCAGTAACCTCAACAATGGCATCCACCAGGCCCTCAACTACCTTTGCTTCAGTTGCACCCCATGAGAATTCAACCTTCACCGGGATATTGCGATCACTGAAATATTTTTTGGTAAAGTTAACAAGCTCCGTTGATATGGTTTTGCCTGCACAGTCTTCTAACGTTTTGATGGGCGAATCATTTGGTACTGCCAAAACCCATTTTGCCTTCTGGGTGCTAACCTTGGAATATACCAGGTCAGATATGATCTCAACATCCGATTCATTTTCCAAAATCCAGTCCAGGCCGGTAAGTCCAACATCAAGTACGCCGCTTTCCACATATTTTGACATCTCCTGGGCCCGGACAAGAGAACATCTAATCTCAGGGTCATCAATACTGGGGAAGTAATTTCGTGATGATACTGATATTGAAAAACCTGCCCGTTTAAAAAGTTCTATTGTTGCACTTTCTAAACTACCTTTGGGGATTCCCAACTTTATAAGGCTCATTTTTTATCTCCATATTTATCTTCTGGATTAAAGATTTTTACACCATCCACCTTTAAATCACCGCCATCAACGACCCGGTAAAAGCAGCTTCGATAGCCAGTATGGCATGCTGCATCGCCTATCTGATTAATTTTGAGCAACACACAATCGTTGTCACAGTCAATGCGTATTTCTTTTACTTCCTGCACGTTTCCGGAAGATTCACCTTTCTTCCACAATTGCCTTCGTGATCTGCTCCAGTAATGGGCAATACCCGTTGTTAACGTGAGTTCAAATGCCTCTTTGTTCATAAAAGCAACCATCAAAATTTCGCCGGTTTTATAATCCTGCGCCACTGCGGGAACCAGCCCATCCAACTTGGTAAAATCAAGCTCAATCATTAAATTACCCTCTTTTCTATAAATTTAATATCATTAACTATCGCAAAAAAATAAAAAATAAATTTAAATTTATATATACAATTCTATCACCTGTATACGATAGTGTATTAATACCACAGTATAATTTAAAAATCATTAAAATGTATACATAAAATAGTAAAATTCTATTGACAAATGTTTTTTTGAAATATCACGAGTATTAATTCCTTAAATGTGATATAGCACCGTATACAATCCCCCATTGTTGTGTGGGATTGAATTTTTTTAACTTTTATGCGAGGGTTTCAATGGATTATTCTAAAACCGTTAATCTTCCTGCTTCTGATTTTCCCATGAAGGCAAATCTTCCTTCCCGTGAACCTCAGATATTGCAAAAATGGGAAAACGATGATGTTTATAAACTGATACAGAAAGCTCGTGAGGGCAATGAACTATATATTTTACATGATGGCCCACCGTATGCAAATGGGCATATACATTTAGGGCATGCATTAAACAAGATTCTCAAAGACATCATTGTAAAACACAAGACAATGAGTGGATTTAAAGCGCCATTTGTGCCTGGATGGGATTGCCATGGTCTTCCCATTGAACTGCAGGTTACAAAAGAGCTTGGGGACAAAGCCAAAAGGCTTCCTAAACAGGAAATTCGAAAGCTCTGCAGGGACTATGCCCGGAAATATATTGATATTCAGAAGGAAGAATTTAAACGCCTGGGCGTCTTTGCCGATTTTGATAATCCCTATTTAACCATGTCGCAGGATTATGAAGCCACCATTGTGGAAATCTTTGGATCGCTTTTTGAACGGGGATTTATTACTAAAGGGAAAAAACCTATTTATTGGTGTCCAACCTGCGTAACTGCACTTGCCGAAGCCGAGGTAGAGTACCATGAGCACTCTTCCCCTTCCATCTTTGTTAAATTTAAGGTGGATCCCTCTTCAGTGAACTTTAAAGGAGTTAATCCTGATTCACTGTATGTAGTAGTGTGGACTACCACTCCATGGACACTGCCCGCAAATCTTGCAGTATGTTTTCACCCTGATTTTGATTATTCAGCATATATATCAGATAACGAATATCTCATCATGGCTGATGGTCTTGCTGAATCTTTTTCTGTCATAACCGGAAGAACATTGGGTGAAAAGATACCTTTATCAAATGACACCATACGTTCACTGAAGGTATATCATCCTTTTATTGACAGGGAATCAAAAGTCATCTTTGGCGATTTTGTTACTCTGGACCAGGGTACCGGTATTGTACATATTGCTCCGGGGCATGGCCTTGAGGACTATATTGCAGGCCTTGAATACGGCCTTGATGTATTCTGCCCTGTTGATGATGAGGGCAAATTTACCGATGAATTTGCCCTCATGAAGGGAGTCAATGTCTTTGATGCTAACCCAAAAATAATAGACCTTTTAAAAGAAAAAAATGTACTGATTTTTACCAATGACATTGAACATTCATATCCCCACTGCTGGCGATGTAAACAGCCCCTCATCTTCAGGGCTACCGCTCAGTGGTTTTTACTTATTGACCACAATGATATGCGACAGCTGGCATTACAGGTAACCGAAGATGTCCAGTGGATCCCTGAATGGGGTAAATTGCGGTTTAAAAGCATGGTGGAAACCCGGCCCGATTGGTGCCTTTCACGGCAGCGTTCATGGGGGGTTCCCATCCCTTCGTTCTATTGTAAAAAATGCGGGAAAAACCAGATGAATGCTGAAACCATTTTTTATTTTGCAAAGATTGCACGTGACCGCAGTATTGAAAGCTGGTATACCAATGAAATACACAGCCTTATTCCAGAAGGCTTTACCTGCGAATGCGGTAGCGATGACTTTGAAAAGGAATACGATATCCTGGACGTATGGTTTGACTCAGGTGTTTCGCACTTTGCCGTACTTGACAGCCGTGATGATCACCGCTGGCCATCCGATCTGTATTTAGAGGGAAGCGATCAGCACAGAGGCTGGTTTCAGTCTTCGTTGTGGCCGGCACTGGCACTGCGTCAGAGAGCACCGTATACTACCGTATTGACACACGGATTCATGTTAGACGATCAGGGACGGGCAATGAGTAAATCCATGGGCAATGTTATCCCGCCTGATGATATAATCAGCAAGTTTGGTGCCGATATCTTACGTCTGTGGGTTGCTTCCGAGGACTATCGCAATGACGTCAGGATTGGCTATGATATGATACAGCAGATTGCTGATTCATACCGTAAAATACGAAACACCTTTAAATTTATGATAGGCAACTGTGCTGATTTTAAAGCTTCACAGTGTCTCCCTTACGACGAGCTATCGGACACCGATAAGTGGATACTGCATAAACTGTATATTCTTTCCAATCAGGTACGTCAGCACTACGAGCAGTATGAATTTCACCTTGTATACCGCCGAATACTGAATTTCTGTACTGTGGATTTGTCATCGCTGTATTTTGATATCTCAAAAGACATTCTCTATGTGGAAGCAAAGGATTCCAGACTGCGAAGAGCAAATCAGACTGTCCTGTACCATGTTACTGAAACACTTCTTAGACTCATTGCACCAGTTCTGGTGTTCACTGCTGAAGAGATATGGCAATTTTTGGGTAAAGACTCTTCAGTGCATGCTGATATCTACAATGAGCTACCTTCGGAATGGCACAACGAAACACTGGCAAATAAGATGGATGCTCTCATAGATATCAAGAAAGATGTATTGAAGGCTTTAGAGATAGCCCGAAAAGAAAAAAAGATTGGCAGCTCGCTGGAAACTGATGTTCATATATATATTGCAGGTGCTTCATCAAAAGAGCTTTTGCAGTCCATGAGCGATAGTAAACGATTTTTCCAGGTAGCCGAGGTACACATTGAAGATAAAAAACTGGATGGCATGACCGATTATGATAATAGTTCCATACTGGTAAAAAAATCTACCGGGAAAAAATGTGTCAGATGCTGGAATTATTCGCACGACATTGGGACACATCCCGATCATCCGGAACTTTGCAAACGATGTACCGATATTGTATTGAATATGCAGGAATAACAAGATGAAAAAAGAAATAAAAAACACATTGATTGCCGTGTTGATTTTTATTGTCATTTTAGGAAGCGACATTATAACAAAGGCGCTGGTGGAAAAATATATTTCTATCTATGAACGTGTCAATGTGCTGGGCAGCTTTGTTCAACTCACACTTATCTACAATCAGGGTGGGATATTTGGCATATTACAGGGCTATCAGCAATTTTTCCTTATTGTTTCAATCATTGTGTTTTTGCTTCTTGTTGCATATTTCATACTGGAAAAGAATAAAACGCTTATTTTTACATCAAGCATGGGGCTTATCTGTGCAGGCGCCATAGGCAATATCTTAGACAGGATTACTGGCAAACCTGGCGTGGTTGATTTTATCTACATTGGCAGTGATGAAGTTTTCCGCTGGCCAGCGTTTAACGTTGCTGACTCTTCAATTGTGGTGGGTGCCACACTTCTTGTCATTCACCAGATTATTGAAGAGAAAAAACGGAAAGCTAAAAAACAAATATAAAACAAATATAATTAATACGTATCTATAACCGTTATTTCACCATGAGCAATCTCTTTATCTTTCACTATCATTTTCACTATATACGTGCCCTCAGTATACATTGAAAATGGAATTATGGCAGTATTACTATCAGGATTTATGGTATAGTCAAAGCTGGTATACTGGGGCTGGCTATATTTCTTTTTTTCATACACGACAACAGTTGCCGTGTTACTTCCAAAAGGCTCGTTTGCAGTAACATACAATGTCATATCACCTGTGGTGAACTCTTTCCCGCAATGAACAGGTTTGCCATCCCTATCAACACCTTCACAAAACTGCAGTGGTGCTTCTTTCCCACATGCTACGAAGCCAACAACAACAAACAGTAACAGCTTACAGAAGTGAACCCTGTATATCCTCATCATCTTCTATTTCCCCTGTATCCTCTTTAACTTTGACAGATTTTTTTTGCACAGTACCATCAGGCTGCTTTTGCAACACCTCAATCCTGCGTTCAGCTTCTTCTAATTTTTGCCGGCAAAACTTTGCCAGTTCAACACCTCTTTCATAGTACTGGATGGACTGTTCTAAAGTCAGTTCACCGGATTCTAACTTTGAAGCTATTGCTTCAAGTTCTTCCAGCGCATCCTCAAAGGTTATTTTTTTAGCCTTTTTTTCCAAAGCTCACCTCTTCACTTACCTTCTGGACATCACACTGCATTGACCCGTCATATACAATAACTCTAACATTATCTCCCTGGTGGACATTTTTGATTGAAGAAATTACCTGTGAATCTTTCAGTGTAATGGAATATCCTCGCCTTAGCACGCTTACAGGTGAAAGGTGCTCCAGCTTGCTTGCATTCATCATAAAGATGTGCCGGTAGTTTTGCAATCTATTTTTTATAATTAGCTCTAAATCCTTTACCCGGCTTAACCGTTCCTTTGTGTCAGCGATACGTTTGTGCATCAAAACCTGTAACCTGTTTTCAGTGTCATCTAACATAAGCTCGTAGCTTTCAATTAAGCTCATTGGATTTTGAAAAACTCTTCGTCTGACAATCAGCATCATGCGATTAGCAAAAGACTGGACCATCATCGTAAGGCGCCGTAGCATACGCATGGTATAATTATCAATAGCAGCTATAAGTTCTGCTTTTACCGGCACTGCAATCTCAGCTGCAGCTGATGGTGTGGGTGCAGCAACATCAGCCGCTAAATCGCTTAAAGGATGGTCAATTTGGTGCCCCACTGCAGAAATAATAGGCACCCGTGAGCCGGCAAACGCTCTAACCACCGCTTCTTCGTTAAATGCCATCAAGTCCTCAAAAGACCCTCCGCCACGGCCAGCAATAATGACATCCACTCCCCACTTAGGATTATTCAACTCCTGTATCCCGGTAACTATGGACTCAACCGCCCCCTCACCCTGTACCTTTGCCGGTGCAAGGATAATTTCAATATTTGGGAAGCGGCGCATTGCCACCTTTATAATGTCACGGATGGCAGCACCTGTGGCCGAAGTAACGACGCCAATACGCCCGGGCAATGCCGGAAGCGGTTTTTTTTGTTCAGGCTCAAACAATCCTTCTTTATATAATTTTTCTTTAAGCTTTTCAATTTTCTGTAAAAGTTCACCCAACCCTTCTTTGCGGATTTTATACACAATAAATTGATACGAACCGCGCTTTTCAAACACAGTAATGCCGCCAAACACTACTACACTCATGCCTTCTTCAAGCCTGAAATCTAAATGCTTGTTTACGTGCCTGAAAAAAACAGCCTGAATTACTGCCCCTTCATCTTTCAGGGAAAAATAGATGTGCCCTGACGAATGGTAGGTAAGGTTTGATACTTCACCTTTTACCCACACGCCGTTAAGCTCTGGTGTTGACTCAATCAGCTGTTTTAGTATTGCGGTAATATAGCTTACCGAATAGACTGTTTCGTTATTTTCAATTTCTTCATTCATAGATTACTCAAAAGGTAAATGGACAGTTCCGTTATAAATGGTTCCACGCAAAATATCAAGCGTCACCTGCTGACCCTCTCTCAGGTTGATTTCATTAATATTAATCCCGCCAATGACAGGGATTTCATGCTCTCTGCAGTAATGAATGATGGGGGCATTGATGCTGCATTCACCGGTTATCACGGCTTTTGGCCTTGTACCTTTAATATGCTCTATATCATTGGCCACAATAATAGTATTGGGCGATAGCTCTACTGATTGGCCTGTCCCTATGATACCACAAACCACCCCTTCGCCAAATCCCGTGCCTCGCACTATCTCCCGGGCTGCCACATATATCCGCATCATATTTGTTCCACCGGTTACACCCGCCAGAATCCCTGCGGTGATGACAATCAGATCGCCATCGTGGATAAGATTGTTTACCGTGCCTATTGCTATTGCTTCATCAACCAGTTCGTTAATATCGTTACACTGCTTTATCTTAAGTGGAATAACCCCATACGATAATGCTAACTGATTGACCACTTTGGGGCTGGTTGTTACGGCTATTACCGGTATCTGCGGTTTGTACTTTGAAATCTTACGTGCAGTATATCCTGACTGTGTGGCAGTAAGGATGCAATCTGCACCTAACGTGTTTGCAGATTCATGCGCTGACAGTGCAATAGCATCGGTAATAGTGGATTTTGTATAGATCTTTTTTTCTGCCATTACTGCTTTATATATGGCAGTCTTTTCTGCATATTCAGCTATGCGTGCCATCGTCGCAACCGCTTCAACCGGATACTGACCAAATGCTGTTTCACCCGAAAGCATGAGTGCATCTGTTCCATCAAATACAGCATTTGCCACATCGGTTGCCTCTGCACGTGTTGGTATGGGATTACGTATCATGGAATCCAGCATCTGTGTTGCAGTAATCACTGGTATACCCTGCTGGTTACATTTTTCAATAATCATCTTCTGAACTATCGGTACCTGTTCAATGGGAATCTCTATACCCAAGTCACCCCGGGCAACCATAATCCCCTGCGAGACAGCTATAATTTCGTCAATATTGGCAACCGCTTCATGCTTCTCAATTTTTGAAATGATGGGCAATGTCCCGCCAAATTGTTCCATGATGCTTCTAAGCTGTATGACATCATGAGCACTGCGCACAAATGACAGTGCTATCATGTCAACATCCTGCTTTATGGCAAATTCTAAATCACTGATATCCTTTTGTGTAATGGAGCTGGTTTTTATTGAAGCATTGGGAAGGTTAATACCCTTGTTGTCTTTTAGTTCACCACCACGAATGGCGGTTGTATAAATATCAGTATTATCAACCTCATCAACACGCAATTCTAACAACCCGTCATCAATCAATATGGTCTGCCCCTTGTTTACTGATTCAGGAAGTTCTTTCAAAGAGACACTGACTGCCACTGAATTACCCGGGACATTCCGTGTGGTAAGGATAAACTGCTGACCCGGCTCCAGCACTACTTTTTCTTTCAATGTACCTATGCGGATTTTAGGACCCTGCAGGTCGGCTAAAATACCAATGGGAACATTCAACTCTTTTGATACCTGGCGAATTAAAGCAATGTGCCTGGCATGCAACTCTTGCGTTGAATGTGACATATTAAGCCGTGCAACATTCATGCCGGCTTTGATGAGCTGTATCAACAACTCTTTTGTTTCACTCGTAGGGCCTATAGTACAGACTATTTTTGTTTTTCGCATTGATTTACACCGTCAACTTTTATGTTATAAAAAATGAACTACAATATAGTATTCGTTACTACACAGGATGTCATGTACATGCATCTTTTTCAATATATTTTTGCATCCCTGACACTCTACGGTACCATCAGCAATGACATCTGCCGATGTATACAAACGTATTTTTAAGCAAGAGTAAAAGCGGATAATTATTTTTTAAATACCAGTATACATATCATCAATCATAAAAACATTGTAATGAATAAGTATGAAAAACCTTGCAATTTGTTGCTACTCTTTTCACACTGTCAGTATACATCATACACACTATAATACATTATGGATACTCCCATACTACATTGCCTGTTCATTCAATACTCCACACTATCTCCTGAAAATGAAGAATTATTTTTCTCTTTGCTTCCGGAAAATGAAAAGCTAAAGTTAGCTTCATTTCAACCTGATACCAAAAGAGCTGAATTTTTAGTTAGCCGATGTGCCGTGCAAGCACTGGGAAAACTTGCAGGCTTTGATGCAATACATTACAACCCTTCCACACCAATTGTGTTGGCGTACAATCAAACTGTGTATGTATCGCTTTCACATACACAGAGCGCGGTTGCGGTGTCATTATTTCATACTCAGCACGGCATTGACATTGAACCATGCAGACGTCATGTAACATATCGCAACACTATTATAAACCGCTATTTTACACCATCCGAACAAAAATATATCAATCGCTTTCCATGGGGAAAACGCAATCGCTTTTTGCACCTATGGACTCTTAAAGAGGCAATTGCAAAGTTACAGGAACTATCGCTTACGCAGGCTCTTATGTATGATACCCCTGCAAACCCTGACAATTTATTATTAGCAAACTTTCTGGTATTGAAGAAATATATATGCGGCATTGCAATTGGCGATAGTTATCTTGAGAATGTCCTCATACGCCAGTATACAATGAGTAGCAATGAACTTGCAAGATTTCTTTGCGGATGTGGGCGATACCGGATTCGAACCAGTGACCTCCTGCATGTGAGGCAGGCGCTCTAACCTGCTGAGCTAATCGCCCTCATAAATAACCTGTAACTTTTCTTAAAAATTGCAAGCATTTTTTTAATTAAAAAATCAACATGCTATACGTTAAGTAACAGAGATGGTTTCACCTTCATTTGAGGTTCTGGTTATTGTCTTAATAGGCCATTTCGGCTTTCATTGAAGTTAAACATTAGTAATTTCAGATTCCAGACCTCGGGCAAGTTTCAACAAGGTCTGCGCATTTTCAGATAATTTAATTGAACCTGCCGCATTACTCTGTGCAATATCATTGACTGCAGCTATTGATTTAGCTATTTCTGTTGCTGCGGTCTTTTGCTCTTCAATTGCAGCCAGAATGCTATCTGAAAAATTCTTTAAGGCCTGAGCATCACTGCGTACCTGCTCATTATTTGTAAGCTGCTCCTGCATTGAAGTGTATAATTCTTTCATCTCAGTTGAAATGGTTGCTACTGCACCAACCCCATTTCGTATGCTATCGGTCATTGTTTCTATATTTGCAAATCCACTCTGTATTTCCTTCACATTTATGGTAATAAGTTGAGCTATCTCCTTAATGCTTGTTGTTGTCCTGTCAGCCAATTTTGATATTTCATCGGCAAC
>DYLU01000060.1 GCA_020721905.1 Leptospira biflexa
TCTATTCATATTACCCTGTGCCTGTCGACACTTTTTTTCATTTTTTTATATTTTTTTTGTACATCTATATTTTTTTAGCGCAACTGATATTTACCTGTATATGTATTTTATTACACCACTATTATTTCTTCTTCTTCATATGGCTGAGCTGTACCTATTAATATTGTCTGAGCCGCACATGTAACACAAAGATTGTATATCAACACGCTATCATTACGTTCATCAATTATTTTCTTTATTCTTGTTATCATTTCATTCAATTTAGTTCTATTCAACTCACACTCAAATACCGAATACTGCTGCCATTTACCATACCCTTTCATGAGCTTTAATATTCGTTTTCGTTTCTTATCATCACGAATATCATAAACCACTACTATCCGCATTTATATCTTCATGTATATAAGGCATGTATTCAATATCCTTATCTATATATTGTGCCATTCGTTCTACCTGACGCCACAATATCTGCCGCCATGTAATTTTTTCTTTAAAACCCAAATCTGCATTGAGCCATTTGTTAAATCTGTCTAAAAAATTTTTTAACGATTCTTTTTTAAATCTACATCCATTGTTCTCATCATACTCAAAATCATACTCTGAAAAAATATTTTGTGTAGCCAGGTGTAAAACAAACCTGTCTACCACCAGTGATCTAAATTCTTCCAGTATATCAAGAGCTAAAGATTGTCGCCCGTACTCCAGCACATGGTACATCCCCAGAGAAGCATCAAGACCGTGTGATTCTATGAGTCCTGCTAATTCAGTACCCAATAATGTATATCCAAGTGACATCATTGCATTAATTGGATCTAAAGGTGGCCTTTTTGTTCGCTTTTTGAAATTCCATTTTAAATCAAATAGGCTTGAATACATTAAAAAATAACTTCTTGTTCCAAAACCTTCATACCCCATAATCACATCCTTCTGCCAAGCAGTAAGGCACTCTGTTAATAATTTTTGTGTTATTTGTTTATATCGTTCAAACTGTTCAAGAGGTTTGTGCCTGTGATATGATTGTATAAATGCAAAACTATTGTAAAGCTTTCCATATACAATTCGTCGTGCTAATATTAATTTTTTATAACTGTTTTGTACTTTATCATATTGTTTTAACCGTAAGATAGTATTTCCTTTTTTTAATGGTAATAGTGTTCCTTTATATTCGCCGTGAATGGTCAGGAATGACACAGGTATTTCATTTCTTAATAACAATGATAAAGTTGGTGTGGTAAAATGCACATTGCCGTAAATGATAAGCCGTTCCATAGAATGCAGTCGTACATTTTGTTTTGTGCCATCCAGTAAATGTATAGCTAAAACTTCACCTTCCCTGGTTATTGTGGCACCCTGTTTATAAACGTAAACAGTTATCATAGCAACCTCCATTTTGCTTTTTTTGTGCCGTAGTTACAATGATTTATAGCATTTGCCTATAGCATAAACCTTTTATGGTTTATCATTGTTTTTCATTATGCTCATCACGATTTATCTTTACATAAACATATAAACATGAAAGATCTCATTGATAAATTGTGCTTCATTAACAACATACCATATAATCAGTGAAGCAAGAATTAATGCCAGGATTGCCCGTTGTGTAACAAGGCAAATAAGCGACAATAGCCAAAATATTGTTGTAAGCCATGATATGGTATACATCTTAGTAACAACTTTAAACATTTCAATACCTGCATTTTTTCCATCAACAATGCAGTATTTTTCTAGAATCTCTACGTTTGTTCCATAGAATATTTTATTAAATGAAAAGGCAAGAATACCTGTAATAAACCCCAGTCCTCCGCAAGTAAAAATAAACGCTTTTAATAATGTCATAGTTTTCCTCCCCGGATAATATTATATATTGAAAACAATTTCCCCGGTTATTGTGACACCCTGTTCATGACCATAAACCGTTATCATGGCAACCTCCATTGTGTTTTTTTGTGCGATAGTTACCATACCATAAAATACTTTTTGTAAGTATTTTTACGGTACAGTAAACATTATTTTATTTGATGGTTTGCTATATACTCTATGACCATAAAACGTAGCATATGACACAACTACAGCGCTATAGGTATACTTAGTTGTGCAGGGATTGCTTTCCGTACTACAGTCCTTCAATTTTATTGAAAGAATAGCCTGTGGATTGGTTTGCATGCCTGTGCTGTATGGAATTTCTACATATTCACTTGTATTGATATCAACACTGGTGCCTTTAGCATAATACACAACATAGCCACCGCCATTGCTGTTAACCTCAACCTCAGGACTTGGATCCCATTCCAATTCAATTTTGTGTTCTATAAAATTTTCATTTTCTTCTAAATCTTCATATATGATGCTACACGAAGACAAAAGGAACAATGCACTGATAACTGCAAACATTATATATTTATATGTATTCATAAGCTACTCCTTTACAAATTTACTTAATCTTTTTATACCGCAGATTAGCCGGCGCTATCAAATGTGTTAAAGCCCCCCACACATCAAGTTTTCTTACTGGATATGATGAATTGCCGTAACCATTGATAATCTGCCGTTTTGCACCATTAAGTATTTTTTCACGCACCTTTGCATAACTATACTCAGGATTAATAGCCCAAACTAATGCGGCTGTCCCGGTTACATGCGATGTTGCCATAGAAGTACCCATGTGGATTCCATATTTATCATCTAATGGAACAAAATAGTATATGCGTATATCTTTTAATGCAACACCTGTATATTGAATCAATCCATCAGACATCAACATATATGCAATAGTGCATAATGAATTACTGCAGTATTGTAGCAAATAGTTGTATTCTTTAAATTCATTCTTTCTGCCAACCTCCTTTGCTAAACTCACAAACTGATCCACGGATGGGTTGTGCTCTCCCTTTGTATAGCTTATATACAAACCATCATAATTACTTTCAACATCTATGTACGCTTCCATCTGCAACATCACCTTGTTATATCCCCGGCAATCAACAACAGAATACATGTAGCTGTTTGTCAGGTTGGGTTTATACGTTGCACTAAAATCAAAATTTGCAGGATTACTTGCAACCGTATATCCCGGTGTAGTATGAATGGCCCAATTATTATCGGTTTTCTGCCAGGTCTTTTCTTCAATCAGGTTTCCGGTTAATGGTACAGTAGTGGTTGACGTTATTGTACTTAAAATATTTACGCCAGGTGCGTACACATGAACAACATTTTCATCCTTTGAGTAATTGGTAAAGCTTGCAAATTCACCCACCTGATCAAGAGCCCCTACACAGATAATATTATCTGAATAATACATACATGGATATATACCTGACAACGATCCGCTATACAAACACTGCCCTGAATTCCCAGCAGCCACCACTATAAGTACATTTTTACTTTTTGCATAACGGATAGCATCAAACATTGAAGAATCATACACAACACCACCTAAACTCATATTTATAACCTTTGCCCCATTATCTACAGCAAAATATATACCCCGGGTAATATCTGCTGAATAGCCCCATCCTTCATCGGTTAATACTTTTATTGCCATTATTGAAGCTTTCCAGCATATACCGCTTACACCAACCCCATTATTACCTTCAGCTGCCACAATCCCTGCAACATGGGTTACCATGCCCATGATAATCCATTGGATCATCATTATCCTCAACAAAATTGTACCCATGCTTATTGAAGCCATATTGTCTGCCATCCCACATGTTATTTTTTAAATCCTGATGAATATAATTAACACCTGTATCAATAATAGCCACAGTTATGGGCCTGCAATTGGTGTTTGCATCCCATGAGTATTCCATACCAATATCACAACCACTACATCCCGGATTATGAATGGTATAGCTTCCTTCAACTTGCTGGCCGGTATTTTTAAGTCCCCATTGCATAGAAAATCCCGGATCGTTAGGTAATGCTTCAATATGATATATATAGTTAGGTTGCACATACTCTACTGCAGGATCATTTTTATATCTTTGTATTGCAGCTTCAACCGATATGTTATTGAGCTTAACCTTGAAGATGCGGTTTGCATGAAGTTTTTTAGCTTTCGTTGATATACTGCTTATTATACTCTGTGATTTAGCAGTTGATACCGAATCCTTAAATTTAATAATAATTTCATCGTCTGCCCAGCGTTTTGAAGCCACTCCTTTATAGTATGAATCCAGCGGGTTCTGTTTTATATTGAACAACTCCTCAAATGTTAGTTCAATATTCTGACCGGTAACACTCTGAGTAATTATCATTGTAATAGCAGCAAAGAGCACTAAAGCTGTACATCCAATTTTTACAAACACTTTTGCTTTCATAGGAACCTCTTATATTAAAACATATAATCAAAACTATTGTGTGTTTATTATATTAGAGTAAAAGCATGTAAAAATATTGGTAATTTTTTGTATTCGGGACATTGAAGTGTTTATATGAAACCAAAGAAATTCTTTTACAAATAAGTGCATAAAATACACCAGCTATGGTGGCACAACGCGCCAAATCAGTTTTCGCTATAATGTAAAAAATTAGAGGTAAAGTGTAATCCTCATTTTACTTGACATTATAGTGGCCTTCTTTTTATTTTCCTTACTATGGCTAACCTGAATGATCTTGTTTCGCAATGGAATGCAACCCCAAAGAATGAACGTCATTCATTTTACAGCAGTGAAATTTTGCCAGTGGTTGCCAGTGCGCTCAATACACAATATACAAACTATCTAAACAATAACAGCTATAAACCCTATGAAACGCTTATAACTACCCTTTCTAATGATATTAATATAGTATTGCTATTGCTAAAAGCTATACAACCCAAGCACTGTGTTGTTTTTTACACATTAGAAAAAACGAAACTTGTAAAAGACCTGCAAAAAAAAGCAAATTCATTCTTAGAATCAAATGTTGAATTTCACTTTGTTGAAATTGATTCTTTGAAACACTGGGACAATATTGAAAAAATTAAACTTTCCCTGAAAAAATTTAATCATCAGCATCCGCCAGTTTTGTGCGATATTACCGGGGGAAAAAAAATTATTTCTACTCATATTGGTATTATTGCACATTCTTTAAAAATGGATATTGCCTATCTTGATTCACAAAAAGGCTTTTTACAATGGGGAATTCCTCACCCCGGATATGAATTACTATACATCCAGAAACCTGATAACGTATTTACACTCTTAGAAACAGATCCAGTTAATTCATTGCGCATCAGGTTTATACCTGAAACTACTACCATTGAATATGAAGCTCTTGTTGACGGTACTAAGCATCGTAAACTTGGTACAAAAAAAATTAAAAAATTGCATATGCAAAATCTTGCTCAAAATATTAATAATTTTTATAATTCATTAAACTCATCAATCTTACACAACTCAATACCCTATGCCGAAGTAGCAAACTTTGGCATTACCTTAAAAAACCTTTTATTTACAAAAGAGCTCAATACATTCCTGGCACAAAACACCACTGCAATCACACACCTTATAATTGATGAAGAGTTACATGCAATTCCCTGGGAAATTATACTTTGGCAATGTCATGTACCATTGCCATTAATTCGTATTCCAAATAGGGAAATCAACTATATTGCTGATGAACATACAGGAAAAACCAAACATGTTGCATTCATAACTGGATCCGGAAAAGAAATTCCAGATTTTGATAAAACGGTTCATCATATTAAAATAATGCTATCCCAAAAAAACGCTATACATCTGCAAACCTTTGATGCAACAAATGCATTTGAACTACAGACATTTTTTGCAAAACACAGTCATACCAGATTTTCGCTTGTTATGTACTATGGGCATGCAACGTTTGGGAATAACAACGAAGATGTTGGGTTGGTTTGTAAAGACAATAGTATATTTTCGTTATATGACTGCGAGGTATTGGATAATGCGCCGCCTGAGTGCATGCTCATAAATGCTTGTCAATCGGCACGGTCCAATTTGTTTCATAAAAATTCCTTTGCTCAGGCTGTACTCAAAACAGGAGTTGAAACATACATAGGCACGCATTTTCTTCTTGAGTTTGATAAAAGCAAATATTTTATACAATTATTCATCAATTACATTTTGAATGATGAAACCTACATTAATTCTTTTAAAAAAACCATTGCTGATATTGCTAAAGATTGTGGATCTACTGATATAAGCCTTTTTAATTATGTATGTTATGGATACTAACGTTATACTAAAAAGGGAAATAATACCACAGGGTGTTCCACTGAACCTCTGGAGTTTGTTCGTATTTTGTCTTTACCGTCAGTAAATAATCATGTATTGGCAAATCCCGGGTGGACTTCAGTAACTTTTCAAATTTTATTAAAAAGTCGTTTCTATATGTATTCGTTTTTTCTCCATTGACGTATGCTTTTAGCCAAATATAACTTGCATACAAATGCTGCTCCATGGTTAAAAAAGTAATATTTGCATCAGCATATTTTTCATATAATGAACATGCTGTATTATACAACTGCATAGCTTCTTTTTGTGAGCTTTTAGAATTGTAAAGCCAGTACAAAACCATCAGGTAGTGCACCATACTGTGGATAGGATACTCCTGCAATGCCATCATGCTTTTAAACTCATCTTTTAGCTGTCCACACACCTTTGTCATTATACTGTAGCAGTCATTAATATGTTCTTTTATACCCCGCATCAATTCAACATAGTAGATGCGCAAAAAGTGGAACAGCGGAAAAATCAACTTCTTTTCAATAATTGTTTTTAATAATAATTCATCGTTGTCATAGACATTCATACCTATGCTTTTTGCAAGGAACATTCTTGCCTCTGTATAACAGCCGGCATATGTTTCAATCTGTGCCCTGTATTGATACTGCCTGCTGATATCCTGTGAATGAATGAAGTTCTGTATAGCTTCATTGGAAAATGTACGTACAGTATCCCAATCATTGCTATTTGAAATAAGTGTATTATACATTGCTGCCTGAAGTTTGGTCCCAATGATTTCACCAATGATACGGGGTTTTACTTCAACGTTTTCATCAGATTCACTTAAAAATGCAAATGCGTCGGTTACCTTTTGTTCAAGATTTTTCATTCTTTCAAAACAGTTTTTAAACTGGTACATATTGGTCAAATGCACACCATATAACACTTTAATGCGGATGCTATTGGTTAATGAGTCTATATCAAAAGGGATACGTTTTAAAAAATTATCTGCCTGGTTGTATATTTTTTCAAATCTATAACAGTCACCACGGTGATTATATAATGTAAGAAGCATCATATAACAGTAACAATATGCCCAATTAATATCTTCTGGTTGCTTATTATACTGCGGCATTACAGTTCCCAATAAAGGCAGGAAGTTATGAGCTATAAACAGTATATCGTTTTCAAATTCACCCAAAAACCGCTTTACATTAATGGCATTGTAGTATAATGATAAAACCAACATAAGAATTGTATTCATATATTCCAGCTCAAGCTGACACAAATGATGTATAAACGCTTCAACAAGCTTATTATTATTTTGTATATTTTTTTTATTCCCGGTATCCTCAACTACATTATGTACAAGCTGTAAAAAAGCATTAATATAATCACCTTCATATATATAGTCATATATTAAATCATCCAGCTCTTGTGATGAATATACATACACTTTACCCTGTTCAATCCAATTATAGAACTTTTTCTTAATTGTTGTATCAAAAGCATCTTTAGTAAATGTTGAAGGCGTATCTAATCGATAGTAGGTGTGAACAATTGCATCTGCAAGTTGTAAATGGCGATTATTTTTTGAATCAACCAATATATTTATTTGTAAATCTTTTTTTAATAAACCGGACAGCACTCTTTTCTTTTCAAGTGCTTCGATAATACGTTGTTTATAATCGTCAGTACTGGACCCTTTCCGATACTCAATAACAATAGTACATGAAGCAATATCGTATTTCATCTCAACGCGTTTTAAAAACTTTACAATACCATCGGTAAGCACATTAATATAGGTAGTACTGTCATCAATAATAAAAAACCTTTTTGTGGGTATAAATAAAACCGGATTACATTGATTGGTATCCAGCATATCTATGAGCGCATCAATAAATTGCGATAACTGTTCATTACTAAGGTTTAAACCATGAAATCGTTTATCATCATCAAAAAAGGATTCATCAAATTTATTATAAAAATCTTCTATTTTTCCTTTGGGAAGATTCTGAATGCT
Organism: Leptospira biflexa; assembly: GCA_020721905.1. GTDB lineage: Bacteria > Spirochaetota > UBA4802 > UBA4802 > UB4802 > UBA4802. The sequence goes on from DYLU01000060.1 coordinate 8,209, forward strand.
GAAAAAACCGCCAATAACACTTCGGAAATTGATGTTGTCTTGAAATTTTCCACTTTCATCTAAATATAAGAATGCCATTGTATCAGGTTATACCGTAATATTTATTTTTACTACCTTACGTAAATCAAATAATAGTACAATGGTTCCTGCCATCACCATACTAAAGGTTGCCGTATTGTTTTGAACCGTAACAATATCAAACGTACTCCCGGCAAGCAAATATATCTTTAAACCATTAATTGGGCTGTATATGCTAATATCAACAGTCTTGTTGCTGCTTATTATTTTTATTCGGATAATCTGATTGTTATATGGATATTCTACCTCAACTACCGGGATATTCTCATCTGCAAGCACGCTTACCTGCTGCTGGACAACATATGGTGTATATGACACCGGAATAAACTTTTCATTTTGGTATTGTAAATCGATAGTTACTGTATCATCAAAAACATCAATTTCGTCATTTCCCATTATGAGGAAGTAGTCTTTATACAGGTTTCTACAATTATCACATACTGTTAAATGATGCAATACTTCTTCTATTTCGTTTTCATCTGTTATTGTTCCATCGGCCACCCCAAGAACCCGCTCCTGCATTGCATCATCATAGCAATTCGTTTTTATGTCTTGTACGTGACTCATCTACGTAGCTCCTTATCAATCTCAGGATATTTTTTCTTAATAGCTTCTTTCAGTATTTTTTTGATTTTTTCTATTCGTTCGGACACAGAGGGCTGTGATAGCTTAACCATGCGAGCAATATCAACCTGATTTAATGTATCCAAAAAATACCATTCAAAAATAAGTTTATCTATATCATTAAATGTTTTGATAACATCATCAATAATGGCACTTACATCATTGTAAACGACAATATCAGCATAATCTATGTTAACAGAACCTATACGTTCAAAAAATGTATGATAGGTTTTTTGATTTTCATCTTCATTGTCATCATTGCCATAGTCCATTCTACTTACTGCCAGTGTTTTTGATTGCAGCTTGACATATTCGTTGATATCATTGACAACAATTTTAAATACATATGTCTGAAATTTACATTCACCTTTAAATTGTGCAATGCCTTTATCAAGAAGCTTTATGCAAACATTCTGAAAGATATCATCAATTTCATCATTATCAAGTTGCAGGTTTTTCCTAATACTAATCTTGCGGATTATTTTGCGGATATATTCAATATTTTCAACGATTAGTTGATGAGGAGTTTTATCATCCATTAATTTCCATACCATGATAGTAAATAATGTTGTGATTCCCATTATTGTTACCATACCACAATCCATGTCAATAAAAAAATCATGTGTAGATTTTTATCTATGAAATCTACAATGAAAATAAACATATCATACTTTACTTTATTAGATAAATAAACATAAAAAAATATAGGGAAAATAAATAAGGATAACCGGATGAGTTAAAAATATTAATACACACTTCCGGCTACATTTACACGGTAGGCATTCCTATCAAACCGTTCATATATTTTTTTATTGATAAAAAGGTCCACAAGGTCTTTATCAAGCTTATTCTTTTGCGCTTCTTCCTTCAATATTTCAAGCGCCTGTTTCAGCGTTATGGGCGGTTTGTAGGGTCTGTCGGTTGCTATTAATGCATCAAAGATATCTGCAAGGGCCATGATGCGCGCCTGTAGTGGTATATCATCACCTTTAAGCCCATACGGATATCCTGAGCCATCCAGCTTCTCGTGATGCTTTGCTGCAATCTCAGGTATTCGTGCAAACTCCGGCGGCCACGGGATTTTACTTACAAAGTTATAGGTATGTACCACATGGCTTTCTATGGCTTTCCGTTCATCATCGTTTAAGCTGCCACGTCTAATCTTCAAATTTTTTATACTATAGCCATCAAATATCCGCATTGGATTGTTTTCACTATCGTAGCAATCCAAAGTTTGCAACAGTGCATACAATTCATCCACTTCCTTTTCAACATCTATTTCCTTTACCATTGGATTGTTGAGGGCCACTACCATTTCACGCGCCTGCGCTATCTTCTGCAGCACTTCATCACGCCGGCACTCTATGGATTGTATCTGTTCCAGCCTGATACCAAATGCAATATCATCTTTGATAACATTATAAATTTCCATTGCAAATTTTAACTGCTGATAGCGGTACAGGTATTCCAGCTTAAGCAAAATATTTTCTAAATCCTTTGGATATAACTTATGTGACTTTAAAAATATTGCAGTGTCAATATACACCTTCCCAAAATCATGTAACAGTGCTGCATATTCCAGTTCTTTGAGCTCGGTTTCTGTAAATGAAATATCAGCAAAAGATCCCGTATCATCATTGATGGCATGAGCTATCTTTAAACACATGTCAGCAACCCTGAATGAATGACCTGATGTAGCAACATCACGCGATTCAATTGCCGTTACTGATGCACGTACAAACTCTTCAAACTGCTTTTGGATTTGCTGTATCATGCGGTTGTTTTCTATTGCAATTGCCGCCTGCGAAGCAACGGCTTCCATAAGGCTTTCGTAGCGTTTCTGGAATGGGACTACCTTTTTGTTAAAATCTTCATCAGTTACCAGTTGAATTGAATATGCTTCATTCCCGTTGTAATTGTTGTTTAAATCTTCTTTACTGTTTATAAGCTGTATCACCCCAATTGTTTTGTTAATATGATTAATCATGGGTACAACAAGCATTGATTTTGAGCGATAGTCATGTGCCTTATCAAACGATGAATTAAATGCAACCGGATCATCAGGTCCAAGCTCATACACATCCGGGATATTAAGTACCTGCTGGGTTACTGCAACATAACCGGCAATTGAATTCTTATCCATTGGTATGGTAAATTCCTCGTATGGCAGATTTTTTGAAAATGTATGTGAGTGCTTAAACCGTAATACTTTACTGCCATTTATCTCTTCAACCAGGTAAATGCTTCCAGCATCGGCACCGGTTATGGTTTTGCTCAAATGCAAAATTAACTTTAACAGCCGGTCAGAATTTTTTTCAATGGATAACGCTTTGCCAATATTAATCAACGCATCAAAATCTCTCTGGGTATCTTCCAGCTGATGAATGTGCTGTTTGTTTGAATTTTTAAATTCAAAATATTGCTGAGCAATAAAACCTGCCTTATGTACAATAAATTCAAACTCATTTGCCTTAATACCATCATTATAGAGGGCAAGAACATCCTGCATCATGGTTGAATGACAGGTAGTGCCAACACAAACATAGCCCACATAAAAGTGATTATCCGGCGTATCAACGCTGCCAGCTATTGATTTTATTTCTTCACATGCTTCAGATGGTACAATACATAATACAGCATTACAACTTTTGGGTGTAACATTTAAGGAGTGCAATATTGCTGGCAATTCATCATAGGGAGGGTATATATAGTATATATCCGCATCAAGCTTTCCGGGGATGGAAACCCTTTCTTTTAATGCATTATCTATTATAATGCAACCCATACTGCGTAATGAATTCAAATAAATGTCCTCAAAAATATTGATTATTTTTACATACGCTATAAAATAAATAAAAAGTCAATGTAAAAAAATAGTTATATTTCTATCTCTTCAGATATGGTGTGAAGCTCTTCCTGGGGTTGTGTTGTAGCCGGCTCTTGCGTCTTTTCATCATAGTGCAGGAATGAATCAGCCTCATCTGATGTTACGGTTGCAGGGATAATCTCTTCAACCTGTTCTTTTGTTTCTGCTTTTTCCTCTTCAACAATTGTTACTTTTTTTTGCCCTGCTTCAATCTTTTCTTCTTCGTCTTCTACTATTGCCATATGATCCCGTGACTTGAAATATTTGGCTTTTGCAGTAAGCTGGCTTGGTTTTTCAATTATTGTTTCACCAACGTTAAACTGCAAATTTGAGTCAGATAGCAATATATTTGTTGTTTTTTCCATTCGTGAAGCCACATACCCTAACATCCTGAAAAGTTCATCAATGCCAAAGTTTAGCTTAACAGGATCATTACTCTTCAATGATATACCTTTTTCAACCAGCTTATTTTCAAGCAGGGCATAAATACGGGTAATTGGCTTGTCATACAACTGTGACTCAAGCTGAATATAGGTAAACCATATACGGTGCGATAGTTCCTTAAAAATGAGCTGGGTGATGGCAGGCATCTGTTCCATAACCGACACCAGTGATTCCTTTTTAATGGGAAGCAATACTGTTTTACCCCAGCTAATGGCAGCTGCATTACGCGGTTTATCCGATATCAGTGCCATTTCGCCAAAAACATCTCCTTCCTTCAATACCGAGAGGATAATCTCACTTTCACTGGACAGCTTAACAATTTTTACTTTGCCCTCTTTAATAATATACATTTCATTGCCGGGTTCATCCTCGCAAAAGATCATCTGCTGGTCAGCATATACTTTGTACGGAGCCTGTATGACAGGAACTATCGCCCCCTTAATCTTATTTTTAATACTTTCCATCATGGTTGTGACAACACCTGCATAAAGCCCCTGCGGATAAATTTCAAGATACCGCCTGCAGCAATAGTAGGCGTAGTTGTTACTGCTAATATTATAAAAATACCGTATGTGATTGTACAGCGCTTCCTCAGGGGTTTCAAGCTCAACACCACGATCTTTCAAAGCAATCATCATCTCGTTATAGGCACGAAGTTCATTGGAAAAATAGTTTAACACCTTAATGGCTATCTGGGGTTTTTTTGATAAAAGATTCATGAATTCCTGTTTGGTAAATATCGTCACAACACTGTCCACACGCGCAATTGCTGATTCCATGCGGGGTTTATTGCACAGGGAGGCAATGACACCAAAGAATTCGCCATCTTTGAGTATATTTTTATATATTGGAGCATTTTTATTGTAGCGATCTAACTGCACTACCCCTTTATCAACAATATAGACGGTATCAGCGTCTTCATCACCTTCTATGTAGATGTATGCTCCCTTTTTAAAGATGCTTTTCTTCATATATTACATCCAGTAAACCTGCATGGCAGTTTTCAACGTATTCTGTACTTCTTTACCGGCAATAAGACCAACCAGGGTCAGAGCAAACGGAATTGCACACCCCGGTCCTTTTGCAGTGATGATAGTGCCGTCAACCACAACTGTCTCATCAACTACAGTAGCACCTGTAAGTTCATGCTCAAAGCCGGGAAAGCAAGTTGCTTTTTTACCATACAATATTTCACTTGCACCAAGCACAATAGGTGCGGCACAAACGGCAGCCACAAACCCGCCTTTTGAATAAATATGTTTTATGAATTTAAGCACATCATCATTGTGTTTCAGATTTTCACTGCCTGGCATTCCACCTGGCAACGCTATACAATTATAATCGACAGGATTGCATGTATGCAATAGTGTATCGGCTTTAACCGCAATACCATGGGAACCTGTGACCATGATATCAGACAGCGCTGCAGACCGTACATCTAAATTTGCCCTTCGCAGCACATCGATGATGCTGATTGCTTCTATCTCTTCAAATCCAGGTGCTAAAGGCACAATAATTTTCATATTTTACCTCCTCATGCAATTGGGTTATATCACATTATGTATCTAACCTATCATACTACTATGGCACGAAAACCTGAACGTAAAATATAATTTATACCATTATGATGAGTAAATCAACTCTTATTATAACCCGTTACAAATAAATCAACTGGTTATTGATTTATGATTTAGAAAAATCATCAAGTGTTACAGTGCATGCATGTAAGGAAGCTTTTTTTATTTCTACGTATGGACAATCGCTAATAAGCTATCGTTACATTATGTGATTTCATTAATACACAATGATATGCACATGCATTACTGCAGAAAAATAACCACTGCTGCCACATGCACTTCTTTTTGGCAATACGTCAATTACGAAGCAATATGACCCTGTAACCATTGTACTAAAATGGATTGTGCAGTTGCGGTAAGTTGTTGTAAATTATTTTTTTCTTCTGCGGAAAAATCTGAAAGCACGTAGCTTGCAACCGGTGTATCATCTTGTGGCCTCCCCACACCAATCCGTATGCGGTAAAAATTGGGGGTTCCCAGGTGCTGCTGAATTGAACGAATACCGTTGTGCCCCTTATGGCCCCCGCCAAATTTTATTTTTACATGCCCAAACTGAAGTTCTATTTCATCGTGCAGTACGATGAGGTTTTCATGGGTTTCTTTATAATATGATAACACCTTTTGCACTGCTATTCCGCTGTTATTCATGTATGTTTGGGGCAGTACAAACAAACAATCAAACCCTCCAATAACACCATTTCCCATGATGGCATCATGCTCTTTTTTGTTAATGACAATGGAATATTTATCAGCAATTTCCATGCCTACGATCATGCCAACATTATGGCGGTTGCCAGCGTATTTTTTTCCCGGATTTCCTAAACAGGCTATTATTTTCATTGTTGATATATATATAAGCGGGCTTCTTCTATAGTGTTTTTAATGTGTAAATGCTGATCAAGCTCTGTTAGTTTAAATAACTTTAGTATGTCTTCATTGCATCCGGTAACAACTATTTTTAAATTCTTAGGCTCGGTCTTTTTGTGAGACGCAACAAGCAGGCTTAAACCAGCACTACATATAAATGATAATTCACTGAAATCAATAATAATGTTATTCTTTTTTTCAAGAGCTCTGTATATTTCTCCCTCAAGCTGCTTTACATGTTCAGTAACAAGCGAGCCTTCAACCTTTATGATAACAAGACCATTAATACTTTTCTTGATAATTTTCATTGCAAATCAACCCCTTTTACTGTCTATTAACAAAAACATATAGGCATTTATCCTACAATTTTACATATAATTGTCAAGTAAAAGATGTACTAAGCTCCATACGAAAAAAGTAAAATTTTAATATTGTGCATGTATAAATATAAACCTTTTATTATTAAAATCTAATATTATTTGTTTAAAAATAGTTTGGAAAATGCATTCTCATGCCATGAATGTAATTATTAATTATGATTGCCTGCTCATCGCAATATATACCATGGCATTATGACATCATGGTGTAACTTTGCATATACATAATAAATGTCAAATAAATAAGTTGACAATAACTCCACTCTATAACACTGTGTAGTTCTTAATTATTTGTATATATTAATTTACTCTATTTATCAGGAAATTTTAACCATGCGCGCTGCACGAATAGTTGCCCCCCGGAAGTTTTCCGTTGATGATGATCCAATACCCGATTGCCCTGATGGACATGTCCGGGTTAAACTTTTAAAAGCCGCCATTTGCGGTTCAGATTTTCCTTATTTTGCCAATACGTATTCACAAGAATCATACCCTCTTCCTCCCGGGTACCCGGGACATGAATGTTTAGGTGTTATTGAAGCATCCAGAGTCAAGCATATTAAAGAAGGTACTACCGTAATGTATTATCCCCCATTTCTGGATGGATACAAAGAATATCATGTTACTCCGCCTTCACGAATACAGGAAATACCAGATACATTGCCTCTGAATGAGCTTTTAATGACACAGCTTCTTGGTGCAGTTTCACATTCTGCATTCAGAATAGACAGGCCGTACAATAAACATGTTGTCATTATGGGACAGGGACCGGTTGGGTTGCTTTTTACTGGCTTAATGAAAAACTTTGGTGCACGCAGTATAATAGCTGTTGATATCCTGGATTACAGGTTGAATGCTTCAAAGCGCATGGGTGCCACTCATACCATTAATCCTGGAAAGGAAGATTTAATTGAATCAGTAAAGTCTATTACCGGCGGTTCATTGGCTGATATAGTTATTGACGCATACGGGCAAAATGTGGCAGTTATTAATACATGCTTTGATCTGGCCAGGCATAATGGTCAGGTTGCTTTTTTTGGTATTTGTCTGGAAGAATCGCCACGGCTGAACTTTAATACATTTTTCAGAAAAGAGTTGCGGATGATTGCATCAGTTGGTCCTGATTTAACAATGGATTATCCTTACGCGCTTGATATGATTGTTAAAGGGGCCATTGACGTAACTCCAATGTTGACTCACGACCTGCCTTTTGAAGATATTCAAAAAGGCTTTGAAATGGCAATTAACAGAGCTGACAATGCAATAAAGATTGTATTAAGCTTTTAAACGGTATACTGTTAATAAAAGAGGTTTTATTATGCCACGAGCAAAAATATATGGATGGGTTGCTGTAATTATTTCAGCATTATTGGGAATAATATTTGTCTATTATGCTTTTATACACTATGACATGTATTCTTCATTACATTTTTCTTCTATTGACAGCGGTGCATACTGGGCAGTGGTTACACCAATTGCCATTGTTACCCTTTTTATTTTAACAACCGGTTTTTGGGTTGGATATACAATTTTAACAATAAAGGTGGCTCCTCCTATGCCAGAAATAGTTGAAAAGAAGGATAATTCAAAATTCAAGGCATTTTTGCTTTGCCTGGTTACCGCTGCACTTGCGGCGTGGTTTGTATATGGTTTATTGCATCATTACTATTTAGCCATTGCTATTCCAGCTGCATGCATAACACTGGTTATACTGGGCATGGTTTTCTGGGTTGGCATTGCAATAATTACAACACGTTCAACTCTGAAGAAAGATAAATAGCCACTTATGCGTGCACTATTTTTGTGTTACCGTGGAAACCCGTTCTGTGGTGGACAGGGTATTTATTTATATAATCTCACAAAAGAACTGGCACGATCAGGTGTTGAGATTGATGTTATTGTTGGCCCGCCATATCCTGATCCCATGGATGAATGGGCCACGGTATACAAGCTTGAAAATCTTAATATGTGGGCAATAAAAACAAAACATTTTCCCTATGAAAAGCTTATTAAACTCTATAAGCCATGGCATTTTACGGATTATGTATTAACTCGCTTTCATATTTTTCCCGAAATGGAAACATTCAGCATGAAA
>DYLU01000008.1 GCA_020721905.1 Leptospira biflexa
TTATCCCATTGTGGTTCTTTTGAATCAAGGATAAATGGATTTTTGCCTTCCTTTTCCAGCAATGGATTATAACGCCACAATGTCCAGTATCCACATTCAACGGCTTTCTTTTCTTCTAATTGGGATTTTCCCATCCCTTCTTTTAACCCATGATTTATACACGGTGCGTAAGCAATAATAAGCGATGGTCCCGGATAGCTTTCGGCTTCGGTAATAGCACGCATATACTGCATCTGGCTTGCACCCATTGCAACCTGAGCCACATAGACATATCCATATGTTATTGCCATAAGTCCCAGATCTTTTTTACGTACCCGTTTGCCAGCTGCAGAAAATTTAGCCTGTGCTGCTATTGGTGTTGCCTTTGATGATTGCCCACCAGTATTTGAATATACCTCAGTATCAAGTACTAAAATATTTATATCATCTCCGGAAGCAATCACATGATCAAGCCCCCCAAACCCAATGTCATATGCAAATCCATCACCGCCAAACACCCAGATTGATTTCTTTTCCAGGTACTGTGCCAATTTCAATACTTCAGTTGCTTCTTTTGAGCTATCACCCTTTAATAGCGGTAATAATTTCGAAGTTGCTTCACGTGATTTTTCAGCATTGTCTTTCCCTGCAAGCCACTCAAGTGCCGCATCTTTAAGCTGGCTATTTGTTGTTGTTTTTGCAAGCTGATCTAAAAGACTGGCAATCTTATTCCGCTGCTGAGCAACACCCAAATGCATCCCAAAACCAAATTCACTTGCATCTTCAAATAGTGAACTTGCCCATGCAGGCCCACGTCCCTGCGCATTAACACAGTACGGTGTAGCAGGAGCAGAACCACCATAAATTGATGAACATCCTGTTGCGTTAGCAACAAGCAACCTGTCACCAAAAAGTTGGGTAATAAGCTTGATGTAAGGAGTTTCACCACAACCTGCACATGCACCGGAGAACTCAAACAGTGGCTGGCAGAATTGGCTCCCCTTTACAGTGTATTTATTCATCAAATTATCTTTATAGGTAACATTTTTTACTATAAAATCCCAGCATTTCTGCTGATTCAACTGGCTTTCCAGTGGTTTCATGATTAATGCTTTTTCTTTTGCAGGACATTCTTCAGCACAGTTGCCACAACCGGTGCAATCTAAGGGACTTATCTGAATTCTGAATTTAAGCCCCTCAAGACCTTTGCCTTTTGCATCCAGTGTTACCATGTCAGCAGGAGCTTTTTTCATTTCATCATCATTCAGCAGGAATGGGCGTATAACTGCATGAGGACATACATACGCACACTGATTACACTGAATACAATTATCAGGCTGCCATTCGGGGATATTGACAGCAATGCCTCGCTTTTCAAACTGCGTAGTACCTGGAGGGAATGTTCCATCGGGTCGTGGCAAAAAGGCACTTACCGGCAAACTATCGCCCTCTAACTTATTCATTGGTTCAACTATTTCACGGATAAACTCAGGCAATTCTTCAAATTTCGGCTTACCAGGAAGTTCAATATTTTTCCAGTCTTCAGGAACTTTTACTTCTTTTACATTTTTTGCACCCTCGTCAACCGCCGCCATATTCTTGCTTACAACATCAGCACCTTTTCTGCCATAGGTTTTTTCAATAGCACCCTTCATTTCTTTTTCAGCAATTTCATAAGGTATCACATTACTTACCTTAAAAAATGCTGCCTGCATGATAGTATTGGTCCTTCCTGGAAGGCCAATGCGTTCAGATATTTCTGTTGCGTTAATGATATAAAATTTGATATTGTTTTCGGCCAGATATCGTTTAATATGATCCGGGAGCCTCTTCCTGGTTTCTTCATCATCCCATAACGAATTGAGCAAGAATGTCCCGCCTTTTTTTAAACCTTTTAAAATATCGTATTTTTCCAGATATGCCGGAACATGGCATGCTATAAAATCAGGATTGTTAACTAAATATGTTGATCGTATAGGTTTTTTGCCAAATCTAAGATGTGAAACCGTTACTCCGCCTGATTTCTTTGAATCGTAGGCAAAGTATGCCTGCGCATATAAATCAGTGTTGTCACCAATAATTTTGATTGAGTTCTTGTTTGCACCAACAGTTCCATCAGAACCAACACCAAAAAACTTGCCCTCAAATGTACCTTCCGGCACCACACTGGTATCTTCAGGCAGTGGCAATGATGTAAAGGTTACATCATCCACTATACCAACAGTAAATCCATTTTTGGGTTCACTTTGCCTGAGATTATTATACACTGCAATGATCTGTGCAGGTGTAGTATCTTTGGAGCTTAATCCATACCGTCCGCCTACAATAACCGGTGAATTAGCTGTTCCATAAAATGCCGCACGAACATCTAAATACAATGGTTCACCAATTGAGCCGGGCTCTTTGGTTCTGTCAAGCACTGCAATACGCTTTACTGTTTGCGGCAATACTTTGAAAAAATACTTTGGTGAGAATGGCCTGTACAGATGGCATGTAACAAGTCCAACTTTTTCACCCTGTTTCAGTAGATAATCTATTGTTTCTATTATTGTTTCTGTAACTGATCCCATTGCCACAATGATACGTTCAGCATCAGGGGCACCATAATAGGTGAAGGGGTGATAGTCTCTGCTGGTAAGTTTATTGATTTCCTGCATATATGATTCAACAATATCCGGTACTGCCTGATAAAATATATTGCTTACCTCACGGGTCTGGAAATAAATATCCGGATTTTGAGCAGTACCTCGTGTAACGGGATGTTCCGGACTTAGCGCATTGTTTCTGAATTCTTCTAACTTTACATAATCAATGAGCTTTGCTAAGTCTTCATAATTTAATACTTCAATTTTCTGAATTTCATGAGAGGTTCTGAATCCATCAAAGAAATGCAAAAATGGTATACGCGATTTAATTGCTGAAAGATGGGCAACAGCGGCTAAATCCATAACTTCCTGTACACCACCGCTTGCAAGCATTGCAAAACCAGTCTGCCGGCAGGCATATATATCCTGATGATCGCCAAATATGGATAAGGCCTGGGCGGAAATAGAACGGGCACTGACATGAAAAACACCAGGCAGTAATTCAGCTGAAATCTTATACATATTGGGAATCATTAAAAGCAATCCCTGTGATGCAGTATACGTAGTAGTAAGCGAACCTGCCTGTAACGAACCATGAACAGCCCCAGCAGCGCCAGCCTCAGATTGCATTTCAACAACATGAACAACCTGACCAAATATATTTTTCTTACCATGAGCAGCCCATTCATCAACATGTTCTGCCATTGGTGAAGATGGTGTAATGGGATAGATGGCAGCAACCTCGGTAAACGCATACGATACATATGCAGCAGCTTCGTTGCCATCCATTGATTTCATAATCTTTTTTGGCATGAAAGCTTTCTCCTTTACTGTTTTGATTTTGAAATATAAAAATCCCTTTCCCAATAATAAAATTGAGATTAATTACCCAATGAAATTTTTGATTAATGAAAGATCACGGCGTGTAAATAACCTTCTTCGTTTAGTGTAATGTAAGTCAATAAAAAAATCAAATAATAAAATTCAAAATTCTTAGTTATTACATCATTACATTCAACATAGCATTTATATATATAATTTCAAACTATTCATTATGCGCGATAGTTCATTACATATATATTATGACTATTTTAAATTTTATTTACATTTTATGATTAAAACGACAGGAGCCATATTTGATATTTGTCATATATCTTATCATAATATAAATGGAAGATCCTTATGGTTATTATGGTTATTATGGTTATTATGGTTACTATGTACTGCATAGATACAATAGCTGACATGGTGCGACACGCTGCTGTGCGTTTTGGTGAAAAAACAGCAATTGCATTCACAGGCACCAGTCTAACATTCAGGCAACTTGAAGAGGATTATTGTCGTTTTGGTCATTTGATGCAACAGTATGGCATAGAAAAAGGTGATACTGGCCATAAAATACATTGCCAAAAAATCCATCAGGTACAATATAAAAACGGGAATTACGCCTTACGTTAGCACTTGAAACAAACTAAACAATACACAACACTATTATAAAAAATTGCAACAGAAGATATAATTCTGTTGCAATTTTTTTTGTTGTAGTCATTATGACGTTTTGTATTATAGCTTTAGTATACTCAACAGTACTTAAAAATAATTCAATAGATGTACTATCATTATTTTGTTTAGTAAAGTCGTAATTGAAGTTACAATTGTTTGAATTTATTTATAAGGAGGAAATCCATCATGTATCCAATACTATTCCAGTATAAGTTCATTACCATTGGCGGATACGGAGTAATGCTGGCAATAGCAATTTATCTGGCATATATTTTATTTGAGCGTGAACTTATCTTACGTGATATCAATCCGGATTTGGCATACAAGATATTGCTGGTATCAATTCCAGCTGGTATTATTGGTTCCAAAATTTTTCACATACTGGATCATATGGATGAATTTTTATCAGACCCTGCAGGTGCAGTATTTTCAGGTGCCGGTCTTTCTATATATGGTGGATTTCTTTTTGCATTGTTATTCAGCTATTTTATCATTAAGAAAAGCAATGAGCCTGCTTTAAGAATTCTTGATATTGCAGCACCATGTATAGCAGTTGGTTATGGTTTTGGAAGAATAGGTTGCCACGTTGCCGGTGATGGATGTTATGGTATTGAAACATCAGGCTTTCTTGGTGTTGCTTATCCCAATGGGATTGTCCCAATATCCTATGCAGTTTACCCCACACCTCTTTTTGAATCATTTTTCTCATTTATCGTAGCAGTCCTTTTATTGCAACTCAGGAAAAAAGAATTTCCACAGGGAACACTTTTTTTCATATACCTGATTTTAAACGGTTTGCCACGTTTTTTTGTAGAATTTATCCGCAGAAACCCTGTTGTTTTCGCCGGCCTATCACAGGCACAATTAATTGCATTAGGATTGATTATGGCAGGCATTGCAGGGCTGGTGATTGTTAACCATAAAATGTTACGGAGAGCATAAACTATTGCTTTAACAATAGTATCATATTTTTTATAACACGGGTGCTATACTGTACCCCTTCAAGCATTCCCTTATATAAATACAGGGACTTTAAAGCTACTTTTTCCTGCTCACCGGCAGCAGTTTCATCAATTTCATAGCCTTCAGTAACTGTATGAATAATGTGCTGTATGGTTAACCCAACCAAATTCTTTGTAACACTGAGTTCAGTAAGCTTTTTATCAATATCATCCAGTTTCTTTACCAGCAAAGCTATCGATTGTGTCTTTCTTTTTTTTATGCTTTGTATTAATTCCTCTGAAAATTGAATTGCCTGTTGCAACATAGCATCCATTGTGCTTGTTTGTTGAAGCATTTTATACAATTGTTCAATCAGATTTTCTGAATGTAACGCTATACTGCCTTCATTGGGCACAGCACGGTTATAAATTTCATCAATTGCATTCCAGATATTTATTCCGGGATTTTGATACGTAATTTCGTCAAAATCTTTATGAATAACATTTTCTATATAAGCACCATCATATGTAGCATTAATCAATGAAGGGTCATTCAATTTACCAAACCATGAAATAAATATCATCATCTTTTGATTAGTATGAACCTGCCTGCTTTTTATTCCTTTAACAAAAATCTTTGGCAGAGCAGTAAGCTGAAACCTGTTAAACATCTCAACTGTATGGGTGCGATAGTTCCTGAAAAATATATGGTCATCCAGATATGCACCTTTAACATGTGCCAGTCCTTTAGTAAAAGCCAGATCTTGCCCTATCATGATAATGGGATGAGTACCCAATCGTTTTGCAAAATCATATGCGTTGGTTGACACTGAACCGCCATAGCGAAGATTACCGTAACTGCCAATCGTTTGTTCTAACCATTTCATCATCTCAAATGCTACGCCGGTGATTGCCTTTCTACCCCTGTAAAATAAAAATGTGGACGGATGCACCATGGGATCAGCTATTAACACTGTTCTTCTATTGTTGACACCTTCAAAATACCGTGCGTTTATCAACTGCGGGTCAACCGTAATACAAAAATGCGGTTCAATACCATAATACTCCAAAACTTTAAGTGATGTATCCACAGCCACTATAACAGCATTGTTGTAGTGTTTTTGAATATATGGTATGCTCTGAGTTAATGTTGGTCCGGCATTAACGATAATGGCAGGTACATTGGTAAACTTATCAAAAAATGCTGCAGCAGGCGGAGCACTGATAATTTCCCTGATATTGCGCGCAATATTTGAAGTCCATAATTTTTCAAATTTTGCCAGTGTGGCAATATTGACTTCTTTAGTGGAAATATATGCTTTTGCAATTCGTTGCAGATTGGTGTAGCATTCAGGGTTAATCTGAAATGAACCGCGGTGCGTGATAAACAGCGTTTTATATGAGGACCTGCCCCTCATATGAATGGCTATCGCTTCCTCATCAGGGTTGACCAGCAATATAACTCGCTTATCATTCAATATGTTCTGTAAATCCCGGTGTGCAATAGCTGCTTTAACCATCCATGGGAATTGCTCCAGGATTAATACCGTTGCATCTTTTTTAACTTTCTTCATTAACCACTCAATATGATATCCAAATCCAAACCCGGATACTATAACACAATCGTATTGTGCACAATCAAATTCATCAATAAGACGTTGTGCTTCTTTTACAGGATCAAATTTACTGTGAACTGCACTATACCCAGATTCTTTTTTCACAACAGGAATGGCATCACCACTTTTTGCCTGCAATACCTCAACGTATTGTTCGTATTCTGTATTCCTGATTATTTCAGCTAAAGACTCATTATGTTGAGCTATGGCCAAAATATTTTTTTGAAAAATAGTGTTCACATTTACTCCAGAACCAGCGTTATAGCAGCAACTTTTTTTAATGGTACTCCCGGCTTTGGATCCTGAGCAACAACTTTGCCCTTCCCTTTCATTATATATTGTATCGGATATTCATGCTGTAAATGTATGAGCTTTCGCAAAGCAATGGTATCAGCCTGACCAATAAAATCTGGCAATACATCATGCTTAAAAGGCCTGTATTGCATGGGCTTAGCTTGCGTCGCATTGACAGTTACGCTTCCAAACCCTCTAAGCGGCAATACTCGTTTTGCAATATCGCTGAAAACAGGTGCTGCAAGTTCACCGCCTGAACCGCCATATTCAGGTTCATCAAACATAACAAGAATGCAAATATCGGGATTATCAACCGGGGCAATCCCAATAAAGGATACAACATATGCGTCAGTGATATAGCCTCCCTGTGGCAACGATTTCTGAGCTGTCCCGGTTTTTCCTCCTGTGCCATAGCCTGCAATATATGCTTTCTTACCTGTTCCTTCAATAACAACGTTATGCATCATAGAAAGAATGGTTTTTGCTATCGTTTCATTCACTATTTTTCCCTTTGTTCTTGGAAAAAATTTAGCGACTGCTTCACCATAATTATTTTGAATCTGATTTACTATCTGAGGGTACATATATATGCCATTGTTGGCAATAGCTCCAAAAGCAGCAACAAGCTGTACAGAGGTCACTGATAGTTCCTGTCCTATTGACATAGAATACTTTGATAGACCAGACCATTGATTTGTATTGCGAAGAATGCCCTGTGATTCACCCGGAAGCTGTATTCCTGTTTTTTCACCAAATCCAAAACGGATAAGAGTTTGATATAAATATTCTTTTTTAACCGGTTGCATTGCCTGAATGATTCCTGCATTACATGAATAGGTAATGATATCATTCAGAGTAACCTTGCCGTGTTCCTTTGTGCACTTTATGGTTGCGTCATACACTTCAACACTGCCTTTGCAGAAATACGTTCTTTTCAGTGCATCCGGAAGATGTTCCAGTAAGGTTATAGCAGCAAATACCTTCATTGTTGATCCGGGTTCAAACGCATCAACAACTGAAAAGCATGTCAATACTGATTTATCGTAATTATAAAAATATTCAGGATGGAATTGCGGATAGAGTGCAAGCGCCAGTATCTTTCCCGTCTTAATTTCGTAAACAATAGCAACGGCTTTTTTTGGTTTTACCTGCCTGGCGTATGTATTGATTGCTTCCTGAGCAATATACTGTACTGTCCTGTCCAGTGTCAGCTGTACCGTCAATCCTTTTTGTTCTTTTTGACCGGAACTATCGGTATGCAATAATACATCATTATATTTGTACTCAATACCTTCAAGCCCCATGTTGTCAATATTGACAAAACCAACAACCTGTGATGCTAATGTGCCTTCAGGATATACGCGTGTATATTCTTTTTTAATATAGATACCCGGCAAAGACAATTCCTTTACTTTGCTGATCACGCTATCATCCACTTTTCGCTTAATCCATACAAAATGCCTGTTACGGGTTAGCAGATCTTTTATTTCTGATTGTGGGATAGCAAGTATATATGAAAGTTTCAATGATTCAGTATCTGGATCGGTAACTTTACGGGGATCAGCAAATATAGAATATTTATATATTGAAACAGCAAGGGGATATCCGCTTGCATCAATGATATCCCCCCGCTTTATTATGCTGTTCTTATTATTAACTATTACTCTTGAACTAAAATGCAGTTGTGTAATTTTTATAATTAAGAATACAGCTATAATACTGATAAAGATTAATGTTATGATTATTCTTCGTTTATGCGATACATTCTCCATATCAGCCTTAAATATTATTTGATCAAACCAAGCCGTGAAAAATCTAAATTTTTAATGTTATCCGTATTCCAGTAAAGAATGAAAGCTTTACCTTTAATCCGGTCTAATGGCACATATCCAAAACCACGGCTGTCATAGGAATTTTCCCTGTTATCGCCCATTGCTACTATCATCCCTTTGGGAACAACACCTTCAATACGCTTTTCGCTGAACCCGCGGTATGATGTGACACCCTTGATGTATGGCTCATCTAATTTTTCACCATTAACCCATACAGCACCGTCATCAATATGCACTTCATCACCCTCTACTGCTATACACCGCTTTATAAAATCTTTTTCTTCTTCATTGGGTGGACGGAATATAATGATATCACCACGCTGTACAGGCCGTATACTCAAAAAGGAAAGATGTATTGGCTTTTTCATACCTATCATCTGAGGGATAGTTGGTCCATATGTTATCTTTTCGGCTAAAAGGTGATCCCCAACAAGCAAGGTATCTTCCATAGAACCCGTTGGAATATAATATGCCTGAATAATATACTGCCGTATATGCATAGCAAGGATAAATGCAACAAGGATGGCATCGAACATTTCCCATATTTTTTTAAACATAACAGTGCGTTTAGGGGACATGTCATAAAAGTAACATATGAGCTTATCCCTGTCGTCATTGCTTACCAGCATCAGCGGGAACCCTATACTCCGATAACGTTCACGTATTACCAGGTTACTGAAAAAATTGATTTCCAGATATGTAATATCTTTTGCATTACAGTGATAGTTTTCAGTTTTGGTTTGAATGCTAATCCCTGACGGCGATGCGGTTACTGTAGCGTTCTCAAATTTTCGCCATTTAATAAAATCATTGAGTATTCTCAGCATAAATACACTGCATAAAAAACCACCTATAGCGTATGTCCCACTATACGGAATTGCAACTGCCAAAAAAATAGTTGAATAAATTAAAAGTATCAGATATCCTATTCGCTTCAACATGAGCCTGGCAATCATAGTGTTGCTGTGAACCTGTATTTGAATTGTATCAGTACTTTGTTTGTTGTAAGCTAAGAACTGTAACATCTATGTACCTCGGTTTTTATTTTATAAGTATATATTTTTATATGCAATTATTTTATAAAAGTTACATTTATATTGAAATATTATTAATAAATTATGAAAGATTGTTAATCCATGCCACTTGAGGCGGCAATGATGCACATTGCATCTATCATAAAATTATTGCAAGGAATAATTATTGAAGATATCATGTATATTATCACGATTAATGTGTCTACTATTTTTTAAATAATGAGAACATTATTACAACATATCGATACATTAGAAAAAAAAGAGCGCCATACTCTTGCCAAAATGCTTGGTTTCCAGGATCCTAAAAAAACAACAACGAAAGATATTGCATCCCTGATGTCAAATCATGCAGGCCTTGAACTGATTCTTTCACAATGCAGTCCTGATGAACTTTCAATACTCAAGCTTCTGGTAAAAAATGATGTGCATTTCAGAGATATTGAACACAATCTGCATATTCCCATACATCAGATTGAAAAAAGTGCACAGTTATTATATGGTAAATCCATTGTTTACATCCTGAAAAATCGGCAGTTACTATCTAACAAATTAGATAAAATATGCTTATACAATGAACTGCGGCAAATATTGAATCCTATTGATACACATACTTTATACGAATATTGCAACGAAATAATCAAACACATTACATCAAATAAATTCTGTACAGCTAAAAAGCTACATCTGAGCGAAACTGCTTCAAGTTTTTTAAAACTTTGTATACAGCGAGGGTGCGTTGTATCAGTAAACTATGCAATAACCACTCTTGGGATCGTAAAAGCTAATAGCGTATTGAATGAATTAACCATTAATAATTGCATCAGAATTTTCCATAGTATATCTGCACATTTTTCAGGCATTATTATGGTTCACCCCGATTATATACAAATCAAAAATGAGAGCAAAAATATATATATTCACAATCATTACATGGCACTTACTGCAATGTTAAAAGCTTATGACTGTATATCATCAAAAGGACTGTTTTTAACTCAGGAGGGGAATTTACGCAAATCAGATGTTGATAAAATTTCAAAGTCATTACATGCCTTATCAATCCAAACACCAGGTATGCCATTGACGGTAACTCAAATGACACAATTGGCATTATACTTATTATCCATCACAGGATCATTATCTGTTACAACCAACAATGTTAACTGTACACTGAAACACTTACATAAAATTTTATTACATCCCCATCAGATAACTCAGAAGATTTTAGATATAGCAGGAAAAGAAAATAACTCCTTATTTCCCAATCCCTTCCCGGTGAATAATGATTTCATAAAAAATGTTTTACGCATTATTAAGAAATATACTAACAAGACACCTGATACCTATGTACTTATATATTTCTTAGAATCACTCCCTGAAATATTCTCTGATCTGCTGCAGCAAATTGATGATTATTATGATAATGTCCGAATTAATGTGCTTACTGCTATTATTTTCCTCTGTATCATGGGTGTAATAGAAATCATCAATAATACTATTCGTTTAAGTGATATTGGTAAAATTATTTCTCAGCAGGATAAAAAAAACACCCGCATACCGGTAAGGGCCATTTATATTAATCCAGACTTTTCCCTTGTTATACCATTTCATGAAATACCTTCTGATATTTCATACATTCTTCTGGCATTTACCGAAATCTCGTCAACCGATGTTACAATTCATGCAAAAATTTCCAAAATAGCTATACTCAATGCTATCAAGCAAGGGATGAACACTGAAACTTTTATTTCAGTATTAAAAGAATATGCAAAAAATCAACTTCCACAAAATATTCGTTTTCAGCTTAATGAGTGGATAGAGCGCACACCATTAGTGACTATTAAACAAGGGGTAATCCTTCATTCAGATAAAAAGGAATTTATTGATGAGCTGTCGCACAGCCTCCCTAAAGGAGCGATAGTTGAAAGGATAAGCGATAATCACATACTAATCAATGAATCAGCAATAGATACCGTCATAAAGTTTGCACAAAAGAAGGATGTGGTTATGACAATTCAGCTTGTTAAAGAATAATTAAATTACATCAATACGCTGGGTAATTTTCCAGTTGATATATTCACTTAAGGCATTAATAGTTTTTTCAGTAACAAAATATATATTTCCTCTCAGTTTAACCAGTGCACCTTTGTAATGAGTGAGTTTCATAGGATGATCAATCCAACCTATTGGCTCCACCTCCCGCCAGTTATCGCATGTCTTCAATACAGGAATTTTTTTTAAGTGTAATTCCCTTATTTTCCCATCCTGCACTGCATCAGTTAATATTTTTTGCCATTCCATAACAATATCATCACTCAATTACAGTATAAAAATTAATGGAATCATCTATAGTAGTATTACTATTTTTATAAGCACTGCCTGCCATCTGTCAAGAACCATTTGCCATTTTGGTAATAAAAATAAATTTTCATGGTAAAATTATTTCCCTTATAGGTCAATATAGCGCATTGAAAACCAATTTTCTTATCAACCAGTTCCATCCCGTTATCCAAAAATGCAAATAAAAGCGATAGCGAAAGTGCAATTCTTAAGTAAGCACTATTTTTTATGTTTGAAGGCTTGCTATAACGCGGATTCTTCATTAAATCAAAAAATCGTATAATAATATCGGTGGATGTTGCTTTGCGATACTGTTCAATGTTTTTATAGTTCAGCCTCAATGCAATTTTATTTTCATCTGTCTTTTCAGTTCTCATTGCATCAATCAGTTTCATTATATCATTTTTAATATCACTGTGTACATAATTGTTATACAGCTGCACTAATTCTCGTTGAACAAACATAATATGCATTTCCAGCAATGTATCATCCAGACCTCTGTTAAACCATGCATAAACTGCTGATTGAAAATTGCTAAATGAGATAATTGAAATTATTAAAACACCAATTAAACGATAAACCATAATTTACCGTGATTGTAAATCCTGTATTTGTTTTTCCAGTGATTTAATTTCTTTTAACAATTCTTCGTTTTTTTGTTTTTCTTTTTTTAGCTGCTCATGTAATTGCATGGCTTCCAATCTCCCTAATTCCTGAACTGCTTCAGTGGCATGGAGTATTTCAGTTGCATCTTTAAGCTCTTTACTTGAATATTCAATGACAGCATTCTGTGCATCTATTATACTCTTCGCATCCAATAATTCCTTTCTTCGCAATTCAGATAGCATTTCTTCAGCATCTATTCTTTTTTTTAAATCAAATAATTCCTGCTGCCGAATTTTTGCAAAATTTGTTATTGCTTGATTAAGTTTTTTCTGCTCACCAATAATGTGTTTTTCAAAATCCATAATTTTTTCAAAAATATTTTTTTCTTTTTCACTAAAGAATGACTCTTTCCTGTTGATATTCAGTAAATTGGCATATGTTTCCATTCTTTCGCCTGCTTCATGCGAAAAAAGGCTCAACATTTCTTTATACCGCTCAACAATTATAGATTTTTCTATCAATAATGAAAATTCACGTTTTTGCAATGGGCGTGATAAAATTTCCAGATGCATCAAATCCGACACCAGATGTGAAGCTTTGCGAATCTGTTTTTTATATAACACAAGATATTTCAGAAATTTATGAATCCGTTCATCCTTCCTAATCATAGCTAAAATTTCCGAAATATCACTATGTATAAGATCAATAATAAATATATTTATCCGCAAAGGGGCAATATTGCACGATAAAAAGTTTCTATCCTCAACCAGTGTAATATTCAACCCTAATATCTTTAATGCAGTATAGATTTCTTTACCTTTATCATTATCTGTACAATACCATATATCAGCACGTTCCATAATGTATTAAACCCGATTAAAAAATATTTATTAAATATATTTTTATTAAATATATTTTTATCTTATACAAACAAAATTTTTTTGCAACCGTTTTTCTTATTAAATTAAAAAAAATAAAGGCTTACCATCCAAGTAAGCCTTTATAAAATTATTTTGACTATATCTTTGATTACTGTTTAGCCTTATCCCATTTCCCTTCGCCGCGTA
Source organism: Leptospira biflexa (assembly GCA_020721905.1). Classification (GTDB taxonomy): domain Bacteria; phylum Spirochaetota; class UBA4802; order UBA4802; family UB4802; genus UBA4802. The sequence goes on from DYLU01000008.1 coordinate 13,795, forward strand.
ACCTTTCTACTATCTTCTTTGCTTCCTCTTTGAGTAATACATAATCAGTCTTTGCCACCCTGTTAAGCGGGAACTGCCCCGGCTTAACAATCTCAACATGGGAAGGTCTGGAATACGCTGATATATCATCACAGGCTTTCATAACATCTTCAGGAGTTACATCTGCACCCTGCAGTGGTTCAACAAATGCAATGATTGCTTCGGAAAATATATTATGTTCAGCACCTACTACAGCAACCATATTGACTTTACCTTTTAGTTTGTCACTGATATGATGTTCCACGTCATCAGGGTATACCTGATACCCTTTTGGTTTAATAACCAATTTTGATCTGCCTGCAAAATGCAATCCCTTTTCATCATAGTATCCTAAATCCCCTGTATAGCATATACCTTCTTTTGAAAGGGTCTTTTTAGTATTATCAGGATCATTGAGGTAACCTGAAAATATCTGCGGCCCGCTGAAGCAAATTTCACCAATTTCCCCTTTTGATTTTTCTCTGCCTGCTCTACCATCGGCATTCATGGGCTCACGTATACTGATTGGGCATAACGGCATATCATAACCAATACCCTGAACAATCTCGTCAACATCTGCATCAACATCAGTATATGTACAGAAACCAGATGTTTCGGTTAAGCCCAAACCTGTGCCAATCCTTGGGGCCATAGATTTCATCTTTACTAAAAATTCTCTGGACACAGCCTGACCACCATAGATAGCAAAACGTAAACTTGATAAATCATAATCCTTATAATTTGGCAGCAGCCATTCCATGTTAAACAATGCAGGAATCTGCCCAAGGCATGTTACTTTATGAGTTTGAATTGCTTCAAGGCTTATCCTGGGATCAAAAATATGAAGGATGACCGATGTTCCTCCGCCAAAAATGGTTGTTGCCAGCTGCTCAGTAGTACAGCCAACATGGGACGGCGGTAGATTAACAAGAAATCTGTCATTTTCATTTAATTCAAAGCCAATTGCCAGTCCAATATTCTGCACCAGTATACCTTCATGGCACAGCAATGCGGGCTTTGGAGATCCCGTTGATCCTGTTGTAAAAATTATCAAACATGCATCTCTTTTTTGAACTTTCTTTCGGGCCCTTTTTACACTGCCTGTAATTAAACTTTTAATAAAAACTTTTTTAATGTCTTTGACAAAATCGGCAACGCCGATAGCACCTTCCATGATAAATTCAGGTTCTTTCTGAAACTGAACCCAGTATTGCACATACAAAGATGTCTTCATTACCTCAGCTATCATGGGCCTGAAATCTGCCACTGGCGTTTTCCCTAAGAAGAAATATGCTTTTGGTTTCATTCTGTCCAAACAGTATTGTATTTCTTTTGTTTTCAGTCGCAAATCAAGTGGGGCAATTATTACACCAATCCTATAACAGGCATACATTAGGTAAATATGTTCTTTTAACAGCGGCAGACTTGTTGCCACTATATCACCTTTTTTCAATCCAATTGACAGTAGCTTTGCAGCAAATGCGGATACCGAGGTATTGAATTGCTTCCAGGTAACTTTCTCACCAGTATTATGCTCTATGATTGCCAGTGCCTTTGGCTTCTTTTTGGCATAATACTCTACATAATCAGCTAAATTAGGAAGCAATTCTTTATATTTTTCCACACATAACTGATCTTTTTTAGGATCTTTCATAAAAAACCTCCCCCTTTATAAAATTAGTCTTAATGCCATTTCAACCCCAAGGGGTAAAAAATCTTGCTCACCCTGACATCATCCTGAAATGCCCCTGTTTTATCGGGACACGTACAAGTAATTGCAGAAGTTACTGTTCCTCCTCACTTCGATAAAATCAATAACCTGACTTTTATAAGACTCAATAAACATATTTCATTGGTTGAAATGACATTATTATCTTATTTCCATAAATTTGACGCAAGCTATCCGGTGTTATGATTAAAGTCCTCCTCCATACTGGCAGGATATTTTGAAATTAAATAGTTCCACCTTATATAACAATATGATAATATACATAAATTAATTGCAAGCAATAAATTATATATTAAATTATGAATAGCAATACTATGGTTCATTGCAATTAAATACTGGTTAGTGATGTACAATTACAATGAATAATAATATTTGCACGAATAAATAATTTTTTACCAATATTTACTAATAGGCTTAAATTGGCCATCTTTTTAGTTTTCTTTATTGACAAATATCTATAATTGGTTTTTTGATTAAAAAATTCTAAAGTCCCCTCTACGAATGTAGTGAGGTTCTGCATATTTTTATATATATTATTATATAAAACAATTAAGCAATATATAGCGTTAAACGTATAGTTTTGATGTAACTTATATTACCAGATAACAATTCATTTTTTCAAAGAGGTTACCATGGGTATTACATATAAAGATTCAGGTGTTGATGTTGAAGGTGGCAACAGGTTTGTAAAGCGCATCAGCACCATAGTAAAAGAAACATTTACAAAAGAAGTCTTAACAGATATTGGAGGATTTGCTGCATTATTTGACGCTACCTTTAAACATTATAAAGAACCTGTGCTTGTTTCCGGTACCGACGGTGTGGGAACAAAACTAAAGATTGCACAGATGATGAATGTACACACAACCATTGGCATTGATGCTGTGGCAATGTGCGTTAATGATATTGTTGTAACCGGTGCCAGGCCACTATTTTTTCTGGATTATATAGCCTGTGGCAAACTTAATGAAGATGTTTTAGTTGATGTTATAAAGGGGTTGGCTACGGGTTGCAAAATGGCAGATTGTGCTCTTATAGGGGGTGAGACAGCCGAACATCCCAATGTTATGCAGCCTGATGATTATGACATAGCCGGATTCAGTGTTGGTATTGTCGATAGGCATAGCATCATTGATGGAAGCGCCATTATACCTGGTGATGCAATCGTAGGCATTGCCTCATCCGGAATCCATTCCAATGGATATTCTCTTGTCAGGAAATTATTTTTTGATATCAAGAAATACACTATTGAAACTAAACTTAATGAATTATCAAAATCGTTAGGACACGTGCTACTTGAACCAACACGTATATATGTTAAACCCATTTTAAAAGCATTGGAGACAGTTGCCATTAAAGGGCTTGTTCACATCACCGGTGGCGGCTTTTATGAAAATATCCCGCGCATTTTGCCGGATAGTACCGCTGCATACATTGAAAAAAAATCATTTGATGTTCCACCAATATTTCAGATAATACAGCGTGAGGGCAACATTGAAGAAAAGGAGATGTTCACCACATTTAATATGGGTATTGGCATGATATGTGTTGTAGCAAAAGATGATGCAGACTCACTTGTGAAAATACTCACACAAAACAATGAAAATGCATATATCATTGGTCATATACAATCACGAAGTGGTAGCCCTGTAATTCTTGGCTAAAGCAATGCGCTTTGCAATTGTGGGATGACTATAAAGAAAAAATTCTATTAACGGATGTTGCTCTTTCTGGGAAAGGTTCATGGCAGCCAGTTTTTCCATGGTAGCAATAAATGCTTCAGGATTATTTGTTATGGTAAGTGCATAGAGATCAGCCTGTTTTTCATAGTACCGTGATAGTGTATTAATAAGCGGCATAACAATTAAACTAAACAGTGAAAGATAAAAAAATAATATTGGCAAGGATGCAATATCATACCGGCCAGTAAAACCTGCACAGTGCAATGTCATTTCATACATGCTATTACAAATAAACAATGAACCTATAATGAGAAACCCGCTTATCAATATATTTTTGACAATATGTTTATGCGCATAGTGTCCTAATTCATGGGCAAAAACAGTAATAATTTCATCAACGGTAAATCCCTGCAATAGCGTATCGCTCAACATGATTCTTCGTGTTTTCCCAAATCCGGTAAAGGCAGCATTAGCTTTTTTAGTATCCTTACTCAAGTTAAAGCTGAAAATTCCTTTGACGTGCAAGCCATGATCATTCATTAACTTCTGCAACTTATCATACAAATGCTGATTATCAATGGGAGTAAACGTATAAAACAGTGGAAAAATTAACACTGGTGCAACCTTTGCCAGAGCTATCGCAAAAATAAAAACAACTATAGCAAAATACAGCCACCACAGCGCAGTAACTTTGAGGAAATAGTAAAACAGCAATACCAGCGGAAGACCAATGATAATTGAAACCAGCAAAGATTTTAATTCTTCAAGGCACCAATCTAAAATTGTTTGATTTGAAAGTCCAAACTTGTGTTCAACAACATAAATTTGATAAAATTCCAGAGGCAAAAGGATAAGTGACAACAATCCACCAAAGGCTGTAAAAAAGGCCACAAGCAATATATAATCATTTTTTATTAAGGGCGATAGTAACTGGTATAGCGGCTTTGATATAGTAAATGCACCAACACCCAAAAGAATAAGTTCCAGCACCATATGCACTATTGAAAGTCTTAATTTTGTCTTTGTATAGATGGCTGACTGTATATCAGTGTTAGTGTTAGTGTTAGTCATAGAATTTTTCCCTATTTTACAAAAATCCATGGAACAAGATTAACCCAGAGGGCAATGGTTGTTTGTGAAGAATCATTTTTTATTTTATGCAACCGTAAGCTTTTGAATGCAATGCTGTCCCCCTGCTGTAAATTATATTCATTGTCATCCAGAACTACGGTAAGCTCACCTTTTATAATATAACCCACTTCATACCCGTCATGATGGTAATATTCTTCCCCCGTTGAAGCATTTGGAGGAAACTCAATCAAGATAACTTCCATCTCGCTGGAATCAGGATTTAATAATGTGTATGAAACATTCCCATCGGTGAGCATTCTTCGGTGGGCATTCTTTCGTATTACCGGGGAATGTTCTGTTCTTTTTATCTCATTTTCAAAAAACAAACCAATGGGAACATTGAATACATCAGCAATGGCTTTCAATGTGGCCAGCGAAGGATTTGCTTTACCATGTTCAATCTGGCTTATAAGGCTTGGCGTTGCATGTATTTTTTCAGCTAATTCCTTTAATGTTATATCGTTTTTTTTTCTGAAATATTGAATCTTCCTGCCAATATTTACTATAAGCTGATCCATATAATTCAACCTTCTATTTATTGTATACCATTTTCATAAATATAATTATTTCATTCAATAATGTCCATCACTTTTTATTTATTGTTTATTAAAATATATATAAATCATGTAGTATTCCATGCAACAATTCAATATTACATTCATGAGTAATGGCAGTACAACTTATCTTTTTCTATACAATTTTTTTGACATATTATTCCACTTTTGCTATCATAATAAATGATTATTTTTTATTTACTATTAATAATATATTGTTCATTTAATTTTACATATAATACTCTATAAAATTCAGGAATATTTTAGCGGATGAAAAAACTACATTACATAGTATATTTGCTTATTTCTATTATACTCATTGAATTTGTTGACACTAAAATTTTTTGCAAAAATCTATTAGAATTGTATTCCGATCCCGTGTTCTCAGAAGAAGGTTTACAGAATGCAATACATTATAACCCCGATACTGACAGCATATTCTTACCCAAATTAAATAATAAAGATATATTTACCGCTATAAATGATTTGTCCGTATGTAGAATTCCTGATGTACGAAAATTTTTGTATATTTATCTCACAAAAGGCAGGGAATATACTATTGCTGCTATAAAACGCTCACACCTATACATGCCTTTAATTAGGGAACAGATGCAGCAATATGAAGGCATCCCTGAAGACATTGCACTGCTTCCATTACTGGAAAGCGCATTCAATCCCTATGCGGTTTCAAGGAGCAATGCAGTAGGGATATGGCAATTTGTACCATCAACAGCAAAGGTCCTGGGATTGCAGATAAACGATTTTGTTGATGAGCGCCGTGATATAATAAAATCAACAAATGCTGCACTACGACATCTCAACCATTTGAATAAAATATTTAATTCATGGGAACTTGCACTACTTGCATACAACGGTGGATCTGGTTATTTATCACGAACAATGAAAGCCAATGGCTATCACCATTTCTATGATCTCATCGAATCTGGAGTTTTACGTCAGGAAACCGCAGAATATATTTATCGTTATGCTGCATTATCACTCATTTATAAATATCCTGAACTATTTTCCATTGAAAAGGATTTACTTAAACCTGATAATAATTATGATATTGAACTGGTAGAAATCAAATACCCGGTAAGGATTAATATGCTTACTGAAAAATGCAATATTCCTTCTGAATTTATTAAGCTCTACAACCCTCAACTAAAAAAAAATATAACCCCACTTAAAGAGCGTAATTATATACTATTATTGCCAAAAGGAAGTAAAGAAAAAATAGAAGAATATAAAGATGAAATATATATACTCAAATATACGTCAATTCGCACCCACAAAGTAAAATCAGGTGAAACACTGTCACAAATAGCAAAGCGTTACAGGGCAAGCCCTAAAAACATAATCATACTAAATAACCTCAGCCACCCTGACCGTTTATATCCTGGAAATATTTTGTATATACCTGTCTTGTAAAAATCATCAATAAATATAACGTCTATTTATAAAAATATTTCATACATGATATATAATATACAATTAGTCAGTTGAAATTATATTGTGCAATTGATTACGTATATCTTCTATATTTGTATCTGAATTTACTATGTACAGCTCAGAAATTTCATCTTCAGGTTTTTCAAAACGATCCTTAAGCTGCATAAAAATCTCAACATCAGCATCTGAAATTGAGGCATCCTTTTCCCTTCTTTCAATTCTTCGAATAAGTTCTTTTTCGGGACACTGTGCATAAACAAATTGCACATCAATCCCTTTTTCTTTCAAAAATCGATGAAAATTTCTTCGTATTTCCTTGCTATAAAATGTTCCATCAAGAATAACAGACATTCCTGCATGAGCTATCGCCAGAGCTTTTTGTTTCATTATTTCATACACTTTTTCAGTCATCTCAAAAGTATAAATGCCTTCACCAGCTTTTGATCTGGCTTTATCAAAAACATCAAGCCCTGCTAATTTTTTGCGTACCGCATCCGAATTAATTACAACACCACCTGTTAACGAAGCCAATTCCATGGCTATAGTGCTCTTACCGCTTCCAATGTTTCCAAACACGATGGAGACAACACCTCTGGTATTTTGTTGCATATAACGCTTTGCCAGTTGAAAATAATGTGAAGCCTTTTGTATATATTCATCTCGTTCTTGATGCGTTATCCCTTCATTATCTGACTGGAAGCTATTAATTTTTGCACGCACCATTGCCCTGTATGCTTTGTAAAATGGCAAAAGTAACACACCATCATAATCACCCGACAGCTGAATATAGTGTGCACAAAGTCTGTTTGAATCAGCAATGTTTCCATTTATATCTAAGTCCATGAGTAAAAATGCAATATCTGAAATTGTGTCAATATACCTGAACCGTTTATTGAATTCTATACAGTCAAGAATAATGATTGAATCATCTTTATAGTAAATATGCTCACAATGCAAGTCGCCATGGCAATCACGTACAAACCCCTGTTCATTGCGATTCTTAAAAAATTCTTGATGTTTGTTGATAAAATCTTCAGTCCATGTTCGCATAAATGTATAATCATTTTTAGAAACGGCAACACCAATATATTTTTCAATCTGATCAAAATTTTCCAATGTATTTTTGCTTATCTCATTGATACCACCAAATCCCTGTAGCCCTTCTGTATTATCTGCATTTTTATGAAATGTATAAATTTTTTGAGCTATGAGCGATAGTAACTGATTACCAATGCCTTGTTTCAGTAAATTTTTGAGCGAATAGGCATCATCAATATATTTCATCTTAACACAATAGGCAACGACATCACTGTCATTATGCAGACCATCTTCAACCAGCCTGAACGAATTACCTTCTTTTACAATAGCAACAACACCTACGTATATTTCAGGACTAATACGAGAATTTAACCGATATTCTTCAAATGTATAGAATTTTCTGTCTTCCAATGAAACAAAATTTAAAAAGCCGAAATCCACAGGTTTTTTAAGTTTATACACATACGGCTTTGCAATAAATACATACGAAATATGAGTCTGTACAACAGTAACAGTATCAACAGTATGATTATAGGATTTGGGATTTGAAAGAAAAGAAACTATGTGCTGCATACACACCTCATGATTGCAAAAAGTGATATTGGTTTTTTATTCACATTTTCAAATTTCAAGTTTTGATATAATGTACCAGTAAAGGTAATGATTAATTATATGTTATTATGAAATGTCAATAAAATATTAAAAGAACAAAATTATGGCAATTGATGGTATTGTACAATCGCAAAAACTATTCTAATTCAATTGATAATGTATTATTGAGCAACTCTGGCGGTGGTCCCCAGTAGCATGTGATGCAATGGATGCCTTTTTCCTGGTGGAAGTCAAATGTATACGATCTATTTTTGTAATAAGGTAGATAGTTATCGGTATCTTTTTTTGTTAGCTCTTCCATATAATAATTAATAAACTCAAACAGAACATTCTCAATGCAAAACTCAATACAACGAGCTAAAGACATTTTCCATAACTTCTTGACATCCAGAATAAACTCATATTCAGAATGATATAATACTAAATGTACCCTTCGCCATGTATCTTCAGCATTACGTTTTCTGTAGGATAAGCGTTTAAATGCTGTAGCCTTTCTCTTCTCATTTTTAGCTGCATACATCAATAAAAATAGTATCAATGAGCGGAGTGAAATATTCAGTTGTTTTGCATGTTTTTCCAGTATGGAAATATTTGTTATTGAAATACATGTAGTTGTCTCTATTTGCATTACCCCTCCAAAGTATTATTTATGTTCTTTATGTCTTTGAACTAATTATTGTCCTAAAAATCACTATTAATATAAAATGTGCAACAATTTTTTTTCATATCTCAAAAATTTTTTATTTACTATTTTTTTTCAAATCCTTTTTCTGAATGATAGTTGCAATTTTCACATATACCAATTATCTTCCATTTGACAAAATAACATAAATAAAACAATGAGGTAATTTATGGTAGCACGTATTGATCATGTTTCACTTGCTGTTGCCGATTTTGAAAAAGCAAAAAATTTTTTTGAAAGCTTAGGTGCTGTTGCAGGAGTTGGAGCAAAGGACGATAATACAAAATTTTACTGGCAGATATTTTCCTTAGGAGACATGAGCCGGATTGAACTAATCACACCAACTGATAAAGGAAGCTTTTTAGACGGTTTTATGAAATCCCGCGGTAGTGGAGTACATCATATAACACTGCAAACATGCGATATAAAAAAGGCAATAGCAAAATTAGACGAAATGGGCATACCTTATTTTGGTTATAATGAATATCCCGGTGGGATATGGAAAGAAATTTTTATCCATCCAAAGCATGCCTTTGGCGTTTTGATTCAAATAGCCGAATTTAATGCCAATGACTGGTTATCGCCAGAAGTAAAAATGCCGGATGGGCAGTTTATAATCGAGGTGAAAAATGGTACTGTTATACTAACACTGCCTCATCCGGGTGGAGGTACGGCAACAATACAACTTACAAAAGAACAAGCACGACATTTAGCTCAAGAATTACTTAATTCAATTGCATAATGCTAAAATGAAATTGGTCCATACGGCATATTAAATGCTTCTGCTACATGCTCATAGGTTACTTTTCCCTTATACACATTAAGTCCATTGTGCAGAGCCTTATTTTCCTTCATTGCTTTTTCCAGACCTTTATCAGCAAGTTCAATGATATATGATAATGTTACATTTGTGAGTGCAAAAGTGGATGTACGTGGTACAGCCCCCGGCATATTTGCCACACAATAGTGGACTATACCTTCTTCAATATAAATTGGATCATCGTGGGTTGTAGGTTTGCTTGTTTCGGCACATCCACCCTGATCAATAGCTATATCTACCAGAGCTGAACCCTTTTGCATGTTTTTAAGCATATCCCGTGTTATAAGTTTTGGAGCTTTTGCACCGGGAATCAGTACCGATCCAATCACAAGATCAGCCTTTGTTACAAAATCCCAGATATTGGCTTTATTTGACATTACAGTAATTACCCTCCCCTTGAAAATATCCTGAATATAGCGTAACCGCTGTGCGCTAATATCAAGGATTGCAACTTCAGCACCAACACCCACAGCAAGATGACATGCATTGGTACCTGCAATTCCGGCACCTATAATCGTAACCATTGCCGGTGGCACACCAGCAACCCCTGATAACAGTATCCCCTTGCCACCATTTTTTGCTTCAAGACACATGCATCCCATCTGAATTGATAATCTGCCTGCAACTTCACTCATGGGTGCTAAAAGAGGAAGGCTTCTGTCTTCAAGTTGTATTGTCTCATATGCCACGCCAATTATCTTTTTATCCAGTAATTTACGGGTAAGCCCTGCATCTGCTGCAAGATGAAGATAGGTAAAAATAATCTGCCCTTCACGCATTCTTGCAAACTCTGGCTCTAATGGCTCTTTAACCTTAACAATCATATCAGCTTCGGCCCACACTTCATCTGCATTGTTTAAGATTTTTGCACCGGCCTTTATATATTCTTCATCTTCAAAGCCAGAACCCCTACCTGCGTTGGTTTCAACAAAAACAGTATGTCCATGGGAAATGAGCGTACTCACACCTGAAGGGGTCAGAGCTACCCTGTTTTCTTTTACCTTTATTTCTTTAGGCAGTCCTATTTTCATATTATCCTCTCCATTTTATATAAAATTAATATTTTTTAATAAATATTTCCAATACTATTGACCCATTATTGAATTTTATTCACTTCATAGGTTTTCAGATGCAATCACCATAAAAATGAGTGAGTTATCACTCATTTTTTACATATATAATTATATCTAATAAAAATTGCAAGTATTTTTTCAAAATTTATTTATACCTTTATACAATAATCGTGTTATGGCTGATTCCTTGCCATGATCAACCACAGGTTTTGGGTACTTGTTTGTATTCTCTGCTAATGCCCAATTGTGTATAACTTTTGGATGTAAATCACGTAATTCCGGAATCCATTGCTTAATATATTCACAATTGGTATCATATTTCTTTTGCTGTAGCCATGGATTAAAAATCCTGAAATATGGCACTGCATCGCATCCGGTTGAAGCAGCCCATTGCCAGTTCCCGTTATTCACCGATGGATCATAATCAATTAATGTTTGTGCAAAATACTGTTCTCCCCGGCGCCAGTCAATATGGAGATCTTTAACTAAAAAACTGGCTGCTATCATGCGTACCCTGTTATGCATCCAGCCTGTTGTGTTTAACTGTCGCATGCCTGCATCAACAATAGGAAAACCGGTAATGCCATTTTTCCACCTCTCAAAGCTTTTTTCATCATCAGACCATGGCAGACTTGCATATTTTTCGTAAAATGGCTGGCCAAAAACATATGGGAAGTAAAATGCGATAGTAGTAAAAAAATCACGCCAATACAACTCATTAACAAATGTGGTAGAGTTCCATAATTGTCCTTTTGCTTCATGATATACCTCCCGTATCGATACCGTCCCAAATTTAATGTGGGCTGACAGCAAACTTGTTCCCTGTATCGCAGGATAATTTCTTGTATTGTGATAATCCTGTAGCTTATGTAAAGCCTGCAAAAGAGCAAGTGCTTCTTTTCTTCCACCGTGTACTATGATGTTAGGATTATCATAAGAAACTATCGCCTGCAAGATATCAAAATGATATGCATTTGCAATGGGCTCTTTGTAATAATTAGTTTTTTCATGTTTTACAGGCAAATCTACAGCAAATGTTTTGGCTTTTTGCAAATAATGAGTATAAACGGTATATGGTGTGCCATTTTGCTTAACAACCGCTTCGGGCTCATTTATTAATGTATCAGCATACACATGGCAATCAATATTGTATTTTTTACACACTGTTCGTATGTTTTCATCGCGCATTTTGCTAAACGGTGTATAATCCCTGTTAAAGAACACAGCCTGTATGGGCACCTCTTTAATAAGATTCTCAATGACCTGTTCGGCAATGCCTTTGAAACAATACAGCCTGCTTCCTCTTGATCTAAGCTCATTATTTAATTCACCAAGGCTCTTTATCATAAACTGAACAGCATTATCTGATTTATATGGATTATTATTAATCTGGCGCTCATCAAGTATAAAACAGGGAACTACCTGATGTGACAGCTCCAGCGCTTTTATAAGGGCCGTGTTATCCTCTAAACGCAAATCTCTTCTGAATATATGAACACTATTTTGATATCGTTTTGACATCCTCTAATCCTGCCGCACCATTGTTGTTATAATTATTACAATATGATGAACTATATCCTCTCTCTAAGGCACCCTCAATTGTTCAACCTATTCTATGTGTTTACATGCTTATTACATGAAAATATACTAATTGAATTGACAATTTACTGTATTTCTACTACTGCACACCAATAAAATCAATACAAAATGTGAGGAAACTGTGGATACGTATATAATCAATGGCGGCAAAAAGCTCAATGGTTCAGTAACTATCTCCGGTGCTAAAAACGCCGCATTACCTGTTATTGTAGCAAGCCTTCTTGCTGAAGGCAAAACCGTTTTACATAATGTTCCCAATTTAAAAGATATTCAAACAATTTTACAGGTTATCAAATGTCTGGGAGCTGATTACCAGTTTGATACCCAAACGAATACGCTAATCATTAATGTCAACAGTTTGAAAAATGCCGAAGTGCCCTACGACCTTGTTAAAACCATGCGCGCTTCCATTTATGTTATGGGACCACTTTTAGCACGTTGCGGGGAAGCTGATGTATCGCTGCCTGGTGGATGTGCTATTGGGGAGCGTCCTGTCGATATTCACCTTTCCGGTTTTGAGGCTTTAGGCAGCACCATTAATATTGAACATGGATATATCAAAGCACGCGCAAAGAAATTGATTGGGAATCGTTTTATCATGCGTAAGGTTTCGGTTGGTGCTACTGCTAATATTATGATGGCAGCTGTGCTGGCTGATGGCGAAACAATACTGGAAAACTGTGCCATGGAACCGGATGTTGTTGATTTAGGAAATTTTTTAATCAAAATGGGCGCAAAGATTACCGGTTTGGGCACTGAACGAATCATTATAAATGGCGTAAAAAAGCTTAAACCGGTAACCTATTCAATTATTCCTGACCGTATTGAAGCAGGTACGTTCCTTATTGCAGGAGCAATTACACGTGGAAAAGTTACAATCAACAATGTTATCCCCGAACATTTTAAGGCATGTATTGATGTTCTTCTGGACATGGGATTTCTTATTTCAGGGAGCGATAGTTCCATTACCATAGAACCAACTAAAAAAGTGCAGGGTAGCATGATTAGAACCATGCCCTACCCCGGTTTTCCAACCGACCTTCAGGCGCCTATAATGTCACTCATGTGCACCCTACCTGGTATCAGCGTTATAATTGAAACAATCTTTGAAAACCGATATACTCATGTTGGTGAACTGCGCCGTATGGGTGCTGACATTGAAATTGAAGGCAATGTTGCAATTATTAAAGGAGGTAAACAATTACAGGCAGCACCGGTTTTAATGTCGGACCTGCGTGCTGGTGCTTCATTAGTTCTGGCCGCTTTAACAGCAAAGGGAAAAACCGAAATCCGAAGGATATACCATACCGACAGAGGGTATGAAAATTTTGAGCAAAAGTTACAGTCCTTAGGTGCCGATATACAAAGAGTAAAAGGAGGAAAACCATAATGGTACGAGGACTGTATACCGGCGCAAGTGGCATGATTGCTCAGGAAGCACGCCTGGATGCAATTGCCAACAATCTGGCTAATGTTGACAAAACTGCATATAAAAAAGACCTTACCTTGTTTAAAGCCTTCCCTGATATGATAATTCGCCGTCTTAATGATGATGGATTGGGTATTACCCCTGCAGGAAGTTACGATACCATGCCATTTGTTGGCAAATTAGGTACCGGCGTTGAAGTCAATGAAGTGTATACCATCTATGAGCAGGGTTCGTTGATGCGAACTGAAAACCCATTTGATATTGCATTGGACGGTAAGGGATTTTTTGCAGTAATGACCGAACGTGGCGAGCGCTATACACGCAATGGCGCTTTTACACTTAATCAAGACGGTATACTGGTAACCCATAATGGCCTTCCGGTACTGGGACAAAATGGTATAATCAAACTTCAAAAGAATAATTTCATGATAAACGAACGCGGGGAAATACTTGTTAATGCAGCATTATCGCTTGAACCCACTGATCTGGTAGGCATGACACAGAATAACTGGGAACAACCAGTTGTAATTGATAAGCTAAAGATAGTTGATTTTGAAAATATTCGCGAATTAAAAAAAGAGGGCGAATCATTATACAGGGAAACAGAATATTCAGGTCCGGCACTTCCGGCTGAAGACTATAAAGTAGTACAGGGTTTTCTGGAAAAATCCAATGTCAATGCCGTACGTGAAATGGTGGATATGATTGAAGTACAGCGTAGTTACGAAGCTAACCAGAAAGCAATGCTTGCCCACGATCAGGAATTAGGGCGTTTAATCAATGAGGTGGCACGCTAAGTAAAATACTTTTGAAAATGCCAATAGTTAACGGGCAAGCTCAGTAATGGGCTTGCCTTTTTTGGTTTTGGCATCCCAATACGGTGAGATTTCAAGCAAACTGTTAACAACCTCAGGCATTACTTGTAACGTATAGTCAATTTCATCTTGAGTTGTATACCGGCTTAAACTAAACCGTATGGATCCATGTGCTGAAGTAAATGGTACCCCCATTGCACGCAATACATGTGATGGCTCCAGTGATCCTGAAGAACAGGCAGAACCTGATGAAGCCGCTATTCCTTTTTCGTTGAGATAGAGCAATATTGCTTCACCTTCAATAAATTCAAATCCTATGTTTGAAGTATTATCCACCCTATTGTTTTTTTCTCCATTACGATGAGCATTGCCACACTGTGTAAGCAAACCATCTTCCAGCCTGTCACGAAGACGTTTTACACGATTTACTTCCTCAGTATTTGCAAGATGCTGTATCACTAATTCAGCAGCTTTACCAATGCCTATAATACCCGGTACATTGTGTGTTCCCGGTCTTCGTGCCTTTTCCTGATGCCCTCCGTATAACAGAGGCCTCATACGGGTACCTCTGCGGACATACAACACGCCTATTCCTTTAGGTGCATGAAACTTATGTCCTGATATAGCCAGAAGATCGCACTGTATTGTATTGACGTTTACCGGTATTTTCCCAATTGCCTGTACCGCATCAACATGGAAAGGAACACCCTGCTGTTTACAAAATGCACCTATTTTTTCAACAGGGAAAATTACACCGGTTTCGTTGTTTGCATACATTACCGAAACAATTGCCGTATCGTTTGTCACTGAATCAAAAAGAAAGTCTAAATCAAGATTGCCCTCCCTGTCAACGGGAACATAGGTAACCAAATACCCTTCACGCTCCAGTTGCCTGCAGAGATTAAGTACCGCAGGATGTTCTACTTTAGTTGTCACGATGTGCTTTTTGTCCTTATAGTATTGCAATGTCCCCAGTATTGCCATGTTATCGCTTTCGGTTGCACCACTGGTAAATACAATTTCATAGTCATGGTCAGCACCCAACATCATGGCAACCTCGTGGCGGGCATTTTCAACATCATGGGAAACGTCACCACCAAAATCATGCATGCTGGAAGGGTTGCCGTATCGTTCCATAAAAAAAGGCATCATTGCTTCCACAACTTCTGGAGCAACCATTGTTGTGGCATTATTATCAAGATATATAATTTTATTTTGCATCATTTTACCTCAATGACTTCAATATCATTTTCAACAAACTCATGTAATTTGTCCTGAACCAGATTCTTCATGGTTACATCAGAAATAACGCATTGCGCACAGTGACCACGCAGCGCCACATATACTTTCTTTCCATCAATATCAACAAGTTCAATATCACCACCATCACGCATTAAAACCGGGCGGATGACATTCTCTATGGTTTCTTCAACAAGCTGCATCCTCTTTATATTGGACATTGGTTTTTGACCTGAATCAACCTTTTGCAGAGAACCTTTTGCCAATTCCTCTTTAATAATGTCCTCAATTTTTGGAATACACGATCCGCAAGCCCCGCCTGCCTTGGTATAGTTAGTAACCTCTTCCACCGTAGTAAGATGATTTTCATTAATTAGCCGTCGTATTAAATTTTCAGAAACTCCAAAACACTGGCACACAATAGCACCTTCATCCTCATGTTCATCTTCAACTGCATGCCCTTTGATTTTCTTTATAGCTTTTTCAAGCGCCTCCTGACCCATTACCGAGCAGTGCATCTTTTGATCAGGCAACCCGCCCAAAAACTCAACAATATCTTTATTGGTAATCTTAGCAGCCTCTTCAATTGTTTTACCTTTTATCATTTCAGTTAATGCTGATGACGAAGCAATAGCACTTCCACAACCAAATGTCTTAAATTTTGCATCAACAATTTTATCCCCTTCAAGCTTAAGATAAAGCGTCAGAGCATCGCCACATACAATGCTTCCAACATCAACAACAACATCAGCATCTGGAATTTCGCCAACATTTTTGGGGTTTTTATATAATTCTTTGACTTTTTCAGTATATTCCCACATAAAACTCTCTCCTCTAACATGTAGTATGGGTTACTAAATTTTTCATACCAGATAAAAATCAATATATTTTTCAAGACCAATACTACATGTTATTTTATATACTACTATTATAGTAGCATATAAGGTTTGCGTCAATTATTTTTTTGTATATTTATTTGTTTTATTTGTGTTTCTTTTTGTTTGATAATAAAAGAAAGCACAACAGACGAAACATCAATATCAAGTGCCCATTCTTATCCAAAGCCTGAATGCTGGTAAAGGCAATAAAAAATTGACCAAAAATGTCGTTATGAAATCACATCCTCCAATGGAAGATGATTTAAAGAAAGGAATGTTAGTTCTTTTTGTTCCAGACGAAAATCCAGAAGGCGTTGATGAACCAAAGGAACATTCTGTCTGGCATAGGGAAGTTAAAATAATTTACTGATAATATAGTAACAGTTTAATATTTCTTTTTCACTAAACTTTCAATAAATATATAAAAGCAGCGCCTTTAAATATTCGGTTTCAGGACAATATATATTCACCGGGTGATCGGCTGGCTGTGAGTATCGCCCTGCTATGCATGCATCCCTTCCTGCATCATTGCAGGCAGCAAAAACAATCTGCTGAAAAAGCTTATGGTCAATAAACCGCGAACATGAACAGGTAAGCAAAAACGAATCAGACGGGCACTTTGCAATAATTTTTAAATTTAATTTTTTATATCCCCGCGCCGCATTCTTTACTGATGCTTTATTTTTAGCCAATGCCGGCGGGTCGCAAATAATCAGATTCTGCGTAATATCGCTGTTATTAATATAATCAAATACATCAGCTTTAACAATTTCATGTGTCTGCCGCACAGTATTCAGTTCACAGTTACGATGTGCAAGCTCTAACGCAGTACCAGAACCATCAACACTTACTGCACTTTTAGCACCACCCAGAAGTGCAGCTATTGTAAATCCACCGGTATACGAAAAAAGATTCAGCACGTCCCTCCCTTTTGCAATCCCCTTAACTTTGTTCCTGTTATCGCGCTGATCACAAAAGAATCCTGTTTTTTGTCCCTGTCGTACATCAACCAAAAACAGCATGCCATTTTCATTGATCTCAATTATTTCCGGTGTGTGCCCGTACACCTGCGCACTGTGCGCCTGTAGTCCTTCCGTTTTTCTTCCTTCGTGGTCACTGCGTTCATATATACTTTTTGGTTTTAGTATATCATTAATAATTGTGGCGATAGTTACTTTTAATGTATCCATGCCTGACGTTAAACTCTGCATGACGCAATGCCCGTTATACCAATCAACTATCAATCCCGGCAGCATGTCACCTTCTGAATGTATAAGGCGGTATGCATTGGTGCATTGCGTAATTCCCGTTACCTCACGTAATGCATATGAAGCACGTATCCGATCAGCAAAAAGGTCAGCATCCGGCTTGTGATCACCAAATGAAAGTAAACGCACCGCAATATCGGTGCGGCTATTGTAGTATCCCCACGCAAGCACGGTGCCGTCATGTGCACATACTGCTACTAACTGTCCATCTGATGCTTCAACAAAAGCTATCGCCCCCGAAAAAATCCACGGGTGCCTATGCATTACCGATTTTTCTTTTCCCTTTTTTAATATTACCTTTTGCATGAGTTTGCTCACATGATGTGATTATACATTTTAAATAATTGTATGTTCCAACTGATACGTCATAACTGCATGAAATACCACTATTCCATAGGCCACAGCAACATTGAGTGAATGCTTTATACCAAACATAGGAATTTCCAATGCCACATCACACAGCGACAGCAGCTCATCGGAAATCCCTTCCACCTCATTGCCAACAACGATGCATAGCGGGTAACGATAACAATACGAGAAGTAAGAAATGCTCTGTGCAGTATGCTCCAGTGCTGCAATGGTAAACCCCTGCTGTTTCAACATCCGTAACACAGACACAGGCTTAGTTGAGTGTTCCCAGGGCACACTTTCGGTACTTCCCAGGGCGGTTTTTTCAATTTCTTTTCGTGGCGGATACGGGGTATATCCACACAAATACATATATGCAATGCGTGCTGCATCAGCAGTTCTGAACATTGAACCAACATTATACATGCTACGTATATTTTCCAGCACCGTAACAACCGGGAAACGTTGTAACCTGAATAACTCTTTTGTATCAGGGCGATGAAGTTTTATTTCTTCGTAGGATAATTTTTTCATTTTTCAAATAGAATCACTACAGGCTTTTTGTACTGATTCCCTGCCACATCCCCTTTGGGCCCTGACCTATTCGCCAGAAAGCAACACTGTCAATTGACATTGATGAATACAGTTTAAGCCTGTCAAATATTGCACGCTAATCAGTAAAATAAACACGCACCTTCACCTTTTCCTCATACTCAAAATATGCACCATTCTCAGGGTCATAGTGTGGCTGTATGTTTGATGTTTTTATCATTTCCTCTATATGCTTGTAATGAACTGATTTGTTAAAATTTTTGTCCTGCCATGACCTCCCGTACAGTGGCAAGCCCATAATGAGCTTTTCTTTTGGTATAAAACTCTTTGCAAACTCAGCTACTTCCCTGCACCATGATAATCCAGCTATTGGGCCGGGACTACTTCCTGACCAGTGCTGATCATATGCCATAATGATAACTCTGTCAGCCACTGTTGCAATAGAAGGGTAATCATACGCATCGGCTATTCTTGTTCTTCGTGGTGGAAGTGCAATTGAAAGCATTTTGTCTTTTTCCAGAGCAGAACGCAATTCGGTTAAAAAGCTAAAAAACCGTCCAGCATCCGATGAAGCAACCGATTCAAAATCTATCTGCACACCATCAAATTTTTGTGATACTCTGCATATATCGTTAATAAAATTTTTCCTGACAGGTAAATCAGGATTAAGTACAAAATGCATGAGTGCAAAATTATGAAGAACAGCTATAACAATATGATGTCTGATTTTATTGTTAAACGTAATATCAACCGGTGCATACTCACCAGTTATGTGCCCTTTGCCATTTACTTTTGCGCTGAAATAGCAAAGATCAGTAATGGGCTCATCGCCCTTGATTTTATCTTCTTCACCTTTCATGATGTATGCCCACACTTCAATAAACTCCAGGTTTTCTGCTATCTGGTATGGGTTTTGGCTATATTGAGTAAGGCTTGTTTCCTGTGTATGTGTTACATCATTTAATGAGGAACATCCTGACATTAACACCAAAATCACAACAAGACATTTCTTCATAGTCAATTCTTCCTCAATGATACAATCTCAGATTACTTCATTGTCCCAATATGCAGAAACTGCTCACAAAGACAAAATTTCCTCATTATTGACATGAGGTGCTACTATATTTGTCGGATGGAATTATTTCAACACAACAGTGTTTGTTTTAGTTTTAGTTTCCTTTCAATAATTTATTCACTTTCTCAATCAGCATGTCTTCATTTATGGGAGCAGCCAAATAATCAGCAGCGCCCCGTTCCAGTGCATCAAAAACAGTTAATGGCTCATTACGGGAAGAAACAATGAAGACAGGAATAGTTGCAAATTCCTTAATTCCATACAACCGTTCTAATAAATATAACCCATCAATATTCTTAAAAAACACATCCATGACAATAAGTGGAGGCTGTAACTCTTTTACTTTTTCAAATAATTCCAGCGGGTCATTACTCTTAGCAACCTGATAGCCGGCAGTTGTCAGTACAAACTGGATAAGCTGTGCAAATCTGTCATTTTCATATACAATCAGTACTGGATTCATACGTTCACCTGTTTGAGCTGTCGCAATAACATTTCTCGTATCCGTGTGCTTTCAAAAACACGAACAACCCTGCGACTTGTATCATATCGCAAATCTACAATTATATTATTAAGCTTTTTATTTCGTAATACATCATAAAAAATCATTACTTTGGGATTTAAAAAATTAATACGTGAAATCTCTTCAATACGGGCTATCTCATAGACACGTATCTTTTTATGGGTATCAAGACTAACCTTTTCAGATTCAAGCATAATAAAATCGCCAATTTTAAAAAACGGATTCCCTTTATTGAGCGATAGCCCTAAAACCTTAATGAAGCGATGAACATCATCAGTTGAATAGAGATAATTTGAAAGATTTACTATATATCGTAATGCCTTTTCTACTGTCATTGGTATACGAAACGGCGTTGCGCTGGTAAGGGCATCATACATATCGCAAATACCTATAATACGTGCAAGGTCGGGTATTTCATTATACTGTGATTCACGTGATTTGTCTTTATCATTATCACGGTAAGGATATCCGGGGCTTTGAAGCTTCCGATGATGGAATAGTGCAACATATTTAATACTATTAGGCACTACTTTCCGTCCTGATGAATCCACCACACTATCAAGGATGCGATATCCTTCACGGGTATGTTCCAGTACTTTTTTATATTCATCATATGAAAGCAATCCCGGCTTTTGTATAATGGACTGGTCAACACGCAATTTTCCAATATCATGTAAATAACCTGCAAGTGCTGCTAACTTTACTTTATCCCCTGTTGAAAGTTCCTTATATACCAATATCATTGCCAGTACACCAACATTGACCGAATGCATATAGGTGATATAATCAAAATCCTTGATCTCTTTCAGCAAAGATAACACACCACCTGTCTTATCCTCAGCCCTCAGGCTATCAACAATAGCAGCCAGTTGATTATGTGATTGCAAAAACTGCTCATATGACATCCGCCCTGATTTACGTATATTGGTATACATCGTTGCAGTATCATCAGCAATGGCATGCAGCTTCTTCATATCAATGATCTCGCGGTCATAGACACCAATGGTTTCGGTTACACGGGGAATGAAAAACCGTACACCTTCCTGGGATTTCTTTTTTAAGACTTCATCATTAAGTGCCTGACCAGCTGAAAAAACAGTATTGCCATTCTGGTCCACTACATCAAACGTTAGTAACTTATCGCCACTGAGTTTTTTTAAATACGATATTGATATCTCCTGATATCGCGAAGTATCAATAGTTATATTATCTTTGTCCATAATTCTCTTGATATTAAAATTGACTTGATTTAATGTTAAGTATGATACAATATTATATTTGTTGCAATATTTTTTTTTAAATTCAAGAGTATTTGTGCGATAGTTTAAAGTAAATAATGCCATGAGAAAATACCCCAGCATAGTAATTATAGTATTGCTTATAGTGTCAGCTTGCTGCAAGCAATACATGCCAACCACATCCACCTATGCTATTTGGGCTCATTCTGATATACAACCAGTAGATGAATCTCAACGCTGGCATTACAAAAAAGCAATTGAAGACCTTCATAATATACAGCCATACCCCATAATTGCCATTATTGCCGGAGATATTGTACAACACAAAACAGCCGAAAAGGATTATGAATGGTTCCTTGATGTAAGAAAAAAGGCATATATTCAATATTGGTACGAAATTGCCGGTAATCATGAATGGAAAAATATGCCGGCATATAACACATACATTGGCAAACCACTCCATTACACGGTATCATTTGGAAATATACTGTTTATCTTTATGTCAAATGAGCGAGGACGACCACCAACATATATTTCAGATCAAACATTTAACTGGTGGAAAAATCTTGTCATAAAAAATCAGCATAAGATTATTATTACCGTTACCCATGCTCCTTTGCACAAAAGTAGACTGCTTGGTTCATTTTCCAGAAATCATATGATTCTCAATTCAGAACGTTTTGAAGAAATTTTAAAAAAATATCGCGTTGATATATGGATAAGCGGCCACATACACCTACCCGTCTGGTTGCTTATGAACAGCCGGATTGCACCCGAATTTAACAACATACTTTTCATGAATGTTTACGGCATCAGAAAAGACCCGGCCACCAATGTTGAATCGCGATTCTTCTTTTTTCAGGAAGGATCTGATTATGTTATAATTAGACTTCGCAACCATGAGTCAGAATCATTTAAAGCAATGTATGACATTAAACATAAACTATCGCACACATTTTTGTGTAATGGCTGTGTGCCCACTATGGAATAAAATTTGTATATAAATAATAAAAAAATACTTGCTATATTTTATACCAGCTAAATCATTAGGTGTATGGTGATTTTTATTTTATATTTTGCATTATAGAGGTGAATTATGAAAAAGAATGTTGGGCCAGCTGACAGGTATATTCGTACATTAGTTGGTGTATCTTTTCTTCTTAATATCTTTGTAGTAAAACCGGGTGCCATTGGAACCATTGTGCTTCTTGCAATTGGCCTGGCTGTATTGTACTCTGCATATAGTGGTTATTGCTGGGCATATGATATTTTAAAGGTCAGCACCTGTAAGGAATCATGTGCAGCTGATGTTGAATAATTGTAGCAATCCTGATTATTTGTAAAAAAGGCAGGATACATCCCTGCCTTTTTTACTTTTTCGAAAAATTTCTGTAACAGTAAATCACCGTTAGCCCCATTTAAATAATTTTTATCATTAATGATTCACGCCTTAGTTGCACATCACAGGTTCACACCATATCAGGACATATTGATTCAAAAATCATCCGAAACAGCAAATGTATACTGGTAACCATAAATTCATATCTTGATAAATTGGCACTGTAGTGGCCGGGCATGAACTGTACATAAATAATGAGATATTTGTGACCATCTGTTATCATTCCTAAAATTCAATGTTTAAAAATTATAGAAATTAATGTTAGATCTGCATTGCTTTTTCTTCGATAGCTAACTATATTTTTATAAAAGAAACATAACGGGAGGGTTTTGTATGAAATATAAATTTCATATATTTATATTATTTGCTATATTTATTTTCCTTACTCACTGTAGTGAATCGGGTTCTGATAATGAATCAAGCACTGTAAGAAACTACTGGCAGCAAATTGATTGGGAAACTGCCGATAATGGACAATATGCAAATTTTACATATAATAGCCTCACACCTTCATGCTCACATCATCCTTCGACTGCAAGCTCTAAGTTTTTATTTTTTGTACGGTATGGTGAAGTCAATAAGCTGGTTATCTACTTTCAGGGCGGCGGTGCCTGCTGGCATTATAATAACTGTGTAGAGGAAACCACATATTCGGAAGAACTTATGTATTATGATAATGCTGATATTCTCAATATGATAAGTAATGGGCAGGCACAATCCATGGGATATAGCGGCATATTTGATTTTACAAATAGTGAGAATCCATTTAAAGATTGGAATTTTGTCTACATACCGTATTGTACAGGAGATTTACACTGGGGAAAACAAGATACAGAGTATTCAAAAGATTCATCAACTGCAACCATACGCCACCGTGGGCATGTGAATTTCCGGTTAGTATTGGAATGGTTGAGGAACCATTTTAAGAATCCTGATCCGGATGCCATATTTGTTACAGGAATAAGTGCTGGATCATATGGAGCAATTTTTAACTTTCCCTATATAGCCGAAGAGTTTACAAATTCCGAGCTTCATCTGTTAGGTGATGCCGGCAATGGTGTCATTACTGATGATTTTAAACAAAATATTGATACTATTTGGGGTGCAACATTGCCTGATACTGGGAGCTTTCATGATTTTGATGGATACAACATTGATACTCTTTCAATTTCCGATTTATATTCAACTATAGCCAATTACTACAGTAACTATCGCTTTGCCCAATATACAACAGCCTGGGATGAAAATCAGGTATTTTTTTACAATGTGATGCTCAATATTGAAAATCCCGGAACAGATTATGAAAACTGGTATCATCCTAGTGATCCTGAAAATCTTCCCTGGTGCGATTGGCATGATGAAATGATTTCGTTACTACAAACTACATATTCTACCATAACTATTAATCCGGTTAACTATGCCTATTTCATTGCCCCTGGTGATGTTCATACCATACTCATGAATAATGAAGTGTATACAGTAACGGTAAATGGCGTACGGTTTGTTGACTGGCTGCGAAATATCGTAGAAGGTGGACCATCATTTGCTAATGTTGAATGTACTGAGTGTCAACAACCTGAATTTGTTCACTGTCCGTAACACGGATGTTATATCTAATGTTACTGCAAATCAGCATCTTTTTTTGGTTTTGTATCACTATAAAAGCATGGGGTTCCGGCCACTATCTCTTTTGTGGATATCCACATGAAACGGTTCATGTACATCTGTAGGGCAAAGATTGCTTCTTTTTCATTGGTACAATGAATATCATTTGATTGCTTTTTGTTATCTATCTGCATATCAAAAACCTTCCAACTCTTCATTTTTTTATTGTAAAAATTTTGTTTGACTTTGTTTTCAATTTGATATTACCATATACTAATACTTCATTCCGGAGGTTCAATAAACAAAAATTTTTTTATAAAAAATTTTATTATTTACAAAAATGTAGTATAGTTTAATTAGTATTAAAGTACATTATAAAATATTAATTTAAACAGATTCTATAATCAAGGGGGATTTATGGATGTATCTAAAACATTAGAATCAATCCAAAATCAAATTAAAGAAATTCAGGATGGTAGAAAGGATAAGCTTTCTATGGTTGTGTTTAGCGGTGACTTAGACAAGCTTTTATCTGCTTTCATCATTGCTACCGGTGCAGTTGCCATGGGTATGGAAGTTGTTATGTTTTTTACCTTTTGGGCATTACCAGCACTCAGGGATAAAAAGAAAAAAGGAAAAGGCAAAAACCTTTTTGGAAAGATGTTTAGCTTTATGCTTCCAAAAGGTCCATCAAAAGTTAAGTTATCAAAAATGAACATGGGTGGCATGGGAACTGGAATGATGAAATACTTAATGAAGAAGAAAAACATTCAGGACCTTGATGGAATGATAGCACTTTCTGCTGAATTAGGTGTTAAAATCTACGTATGTGAAATGGCAATGGATTTGATGGGCTTTAAGATTGATGAAATGATAGATTATCCGGATATGAAATCAGTTGGTGTTGCTACATTTTTGCAGGAAGCATCTGACAGCAAGATTCAGCTTTTTATATGATTTTTTTTAAATTTTGTTTGTAATATATAACTATGTAATAAATAACAATGTCTATCAATTAAATTATTTATACGTATATATTTTAAAATAATTACAGTAAGGAGCAAAACAATGAGTGACATTAAAGCAGATGTAACAATGGATTTAAAAGGATTGGCATGTCCACTTCCTGTAGTTAAGGTTTCCCAGCAGATCAAAAAAATGCAGGTTGGTCAGATTCTTATGGCTGAAACAACTGACCCGGGTGCACTTGCTGATTTTCCTGCATGGGCAAAGACAAGTGGTAATGAAATTGTTGATACAATTAAAGATGGTAATGTAACAAAATTTTTCATTAAGAAGCTTAAATAGCTAACAATACGGTGAGGTGAATAATGCTGGGCTATATATCCTATTTTATACTTGTTCCAATGGTATATATTGCCTTTGTAACCTTAATTGTTGGGCTTGTATATAAATTTTATGTCATATTTAGAGCTCCTGCACCTGCCGGTACGGGAGCAATTTTTCCAAAAAGAGGTTCAAAGGTGTTGGGGCTTATTTATGATGCCATGGCAGTTCCCAACGTGTATAATAAACAGAAGGTATTCTGGTTTATTATAATGGTTTTTCATATTGCATTCTTCTTTCTTTTCTTAGGTCATCTTGAACTGGTAGATGAGTTTTCATTTATTCAGGTAATACCCCATAAAATCTTTCTGGGTGGTGGTGTTGTTGGCGTTATTCTTATAATAACAACACTGTACTTTTTATTCAGGCGTTTTGGAACACCATACCGTGAAATATCCATCCCTGAAGATTTTGTCATTCTGCTGGTACTTTTCTTCTGCATACTGTTTGGCTCAATACTGCATTTAGCTGAGCGTTATAGCGATTGGGGGGCAGTCCTGCGTGTAGATGTAAATGATTATCGTGAGTGGTTGCAGAGCATGATACTGCTTAAACCACAGTTATCATACAAAATAACTGAACTATCTCACTATACCATACTGGTTCTTCATGTACTTTTTGCAAATATTTTCCTCATGATGTTTCCATTCAGCAAAATGATACATTCAGTTTTTACATTTTTAGCACATTATCGTAAAAGGAAATAGCCATGGATAAGGAAAAAGTTCAGGAACTTAAACAGGTTATTGAAAAGAAATTGAACAGGCCCATGCTGTATTATCTGGACCTTTGCACCCGTTGCGGCCTTTGTTACGACACCTGCCATGTTTATCAGGGTATCCCTAAAAAGGAATACTCCCCTGTGGGCAGAGCAGAAGTAGTACGTAAGGTATTTAGAAAATATTTCAAGCCTGCAGGAAAAATATTCCCCTGGTGGGGCGATGCGCAGGAATTTGATGAAAACCTCATGGAAGAACTACGTGAAGCTGCATTTTCGTGCACTGGATGCAGGCGCTGTACCATGTTTTGTCCGTTTGGTATTGATATGCCGTATATCTTAGGAATTGCCAAGGAATTACTTATTGCTTATGGAAATGCCCCTGAAGAACTGGTCATGCTTGCCGATGGCGCTGTTGAAAAAGGCAAGAGTGTTGATATGTTTAAGGAGGGGTTCAAAGGCGTAATAAAAGACCTTGAAAAAGAGGTTCAGAAACTTATTAATGCTCCATCAAGTGATGGGCTTATCCCCATGGAAAAGAAGGGTGCCAATATTCTTTTTGTTGGTCTTTCAGGTGCACACTCAATTGTATACCCTGCTGCAATCTTTAATGCGGCAAAAGAAGACTGGACATTGAGTTACTTTGAGGCTGTTAACTTTGGTTTCTTTGCAGGCGATAGTGAAAAAGCAAACTTTATTGCTAACAGGATCATTAACGAAGCAAAGGAATTAGGTGTTAAGGAGATAGTTATTGTTGAGTGTGGTACTGCATATAGAATACCTAAATTCTTAATGGGGCCTTTGCCCTTTAAAGTATCAAGCATTGTAGAAGTGATTCACCGTTATATGAAGGAAGGCAGGATCAAGATCAAAGAAGGTGTCATCACTGAACCGATAACCTGGCATGATCCTTGCCAGCTGGGGCGAAATGGTGGCGTCTATGATCAGCCACGTGAACTATTGAATATACTGGCCAAAGATTATCGTGAAATGAATCCAACCCGTGAATATAACTGGTGTTGCGGCGGTGGCGGTGGATTGGTTGCTCTGGACAATGAGGAATTTAGAATAAAAAGCGGTAAACCCAAAAAAGAACAGATTGAAAAAACCGGAGCCAAAATGGTAGTAACAGCCTGCGAAAACTGCCACCTGCAACTTTCAACAATAAGTGCAGCCTATAATATGGGCGTCACCATTGAATCATTAACTAAATTAGTTGGTGAAAATTTAATTGTTTAAAAAATATAAAAAGGCGGGTTTACATCCCGCCTTTTTAAATCATATTTTCTTTTTAATTAATTCCACAAACTCATTACTCTTTTTATACGGTTGCATCATTGATAAATCAGCAAATGTATCCAGTGCTGTCTGGTAATCTTTTAACGCAAAACATATCTGCCCAAATAGATAATTAAATTCTTTATGGTCAGGTTTTTCCTTCAAGGCTAAGAGTATTGCCTTTTTAGCTTCTTCATAAAGCTTATTCTTCATGAGCAATTTAGCCTTAAGATAATTATATGATGCCGAAAGGGGAACCGTTGATATTGAATTTAAGATTGACAGGGCTTCATTATAATTTTTCTTTTTATACAGTGTAATGGCTTTTTTAAGATAATTTTCAACAGCAACAGGCTCACCTATTTCAATAACACAAAGGGTCACGTCATCGCGAATGGCACCCTCTTCTGATTGAATGAAATTTTCAAGATCTTTAATAATTATATCTATTTGATCCTGAGGAGCAAACTCTCGTGATGCAACAAGAATATTGGTAAAACGTTCATTACCATATAAAAGACCGCTTTTTGCCCTGGCTTCAGTTATTCCATCAGAATATAAAATAATACGGTCTTTGGTATTTAACTCAAAAAGGCATTCCGGGTAATTAATATGTTCATCAGCACCTATAAAAAGTGAATCGGTTGTTAATGGATACACCGTATCGTTTGATGTGATAATATAAATATCAGTATGCCCACAGTTGGTATATAACAATTCCATATTGACAAAATCAATGATACCTAAAAACAACGTAAAGTAAAAACCACTTTCCTGTAATATTGGAGTAAGTTTCTTATTAAGCTGAGTGCAGATTGCTGCAGTTGATCTGTATAATCGTGATAAATTTTCAATCTCAGTTTTAATCATTGACGTCAGTAATGCCGATGGAATTCCATGTCCTGAAACGTCAACAATACCTATCAGATAATGTGTGTCATCAAGTTGCTCCAGTACAAAGAAATCCCCGCTTACTTCCATGTATGGCCTGAAATATACTGAAGCATACAACTGATTATTTGCCGGAAGTACTGCTGGCAAAAGCGTTTTTTGAACTGTCTTTGCCAATTTAAGCTCAAATTCCATTTGTTCATTTTTCTTCTGTAGCTGTTGTGTTCTTTGCATTACCAGAGCTTCAAGATTATTCTTTAAGTTGCTCAGGCTATGATACATAAGAGCATTAGCGATTGCTATTGAAGAAGCAGATTTAATATTTTGAAGGAATTCAATTTCATCATTGGATAATGCTTTTAAATTGGCACGTTCAGATAAAGCAATAATACCAATAAATTCATTATGCTCCAGAGGAATGATATATTCTGCAGATAATCTTTCAAACCAGGGCATTAAAATATTCTTTACCTGTTCATACTGTGGCTTATTTTCAATCATTTTTTTCTCAATCACCCAGGGATTTTTTAATAAATAATCCTGCACCTGTTCATTTATTACTATAACATCGCCATTGAGATTATATAATTCATTTTCTTTATCTAAAGCTTTAATAAAAATTTCTACATTTATAATTAGCAACGATCGTTTTAAAATATACGATAGTTCATTTAACAACTGATACAAATCTTTTACCAATGCAACGTCATTAATAAACTGTGATTCAACTTTTTTCAGATTATATTTTCTTCGGTTAAAAACCTGATCTATGAGTGGCTGTACTTTAACAAAATACAGATAGTTAACTGCAAACCAGAAAGCTAATAGAAAAAATAGCAATGATTTATCAATAGATTTGAAAAAAGGATACAATATATTGACAATAATCACATTGGGTACAATAATTACTGATGAAATGCATATCCATATAAATGTGATATGCAGCACACTCTGAATATCCATTAAGCGGTAACGCAGGATACCATATCCCAGAAAAATAAGAGGAATAAACATTAAATTGCTGAGCGGATAAAAATTATACCCAAGCATTGCAGGGACATTGCAAGCAGTAAAAATCCCAATTAAATTTAACCCCAGTATGATGTATTTTATTTTTAAACGAACTAACTCATTTTTTTCCTGTTTTAATTTCAGAATACTGATAACAATTCCATAAATAAGAACAGAAAAAGCATATACACCAAAAATCTGGAATACTATACCGCCCCGGGCTATATGTCCCCATGGGTAAGTCAATAAATCAGTAATGTAATAAGGCGTATGCACTAAAAAAGCAAAAACTGCACTGATACAAAACGTTGCAATTTCTAAAATACGTCTATTCAGATTAAACACCGTGTGGTAGAACAAAATACCGATAAGCGGTATGAATACATAAATTGTATGAATATATCTTTCCATCTTCAGGATAGTATTAATATCTTTAATTATGAAATGACCCAAAAAATTGGGAGTCAGCAATGCATACCATAAGCAAAATAATGCAAATAATATATTTTCTTTTTTAAACTTCCCCTTAAATACAGCTACACCAGCAACAATAATACTTGTAATAAGCGTTATAAGTGGAGGCAGCATAAATATATTCAGCGACGCAATAATATCGTGCATATAAAACCCTCGATAATTACCAGTAAGTTATAATCACTGTATTTAACGTTATGGCTATAGTCAATAGTATTTTTTAAGGTTACGGCTTTACATCCATTAATAATTTTTCAATTAGCAGACTTTATTTCTTTAATTATACTATCGACAATATCCGGAATTTCATAAAAGGAGTGCGCAATCCATCTGCAATGAGCTATCTCTTCATCATTATGGCCAAAAGCACAGGCAATAAAAGGCACATTGTTCTTGTGCGCTGCCACCATATCATTTGTTCTATCACCAACCATAATTAAAATGTCACGGTTGGGCAAATATTTTTTATAATATGCCAGTAATTGTGTTTTATCCTGCAAATTTTTGTCTTCCAGTGCTGTTATGGTTAAAAAGTATGGCCTTAGTTTATAGGCATCAAGCACAGCCTCAACATATTCCTTTCTTCCATTTGATGCTGTTACCAAACCATATCCTCTATTGTACAGCATTTTCACAATTTCAACAACACCAGGTAATATTGTTCCCTTTTGCTGAAAAACAAGTTCAGCAAGTTTTGCAGTACAATAATCATTAAGCGTTTGCGATAGTTCCTGTGGAAGAGTTGGGAAGAGTGAAGTAAATATCTCATCAACAGGAATACCAACAAGCTTCATTATCTCGTCAGTGGATGGTTTGCGAAGATTAAGCTTTGGATACTGCATTAAAAAAGCATCAATACCCTGTTCAAATGCCATCCCAACAACAGGTGAGCAATCATATAATGTTCCATCGATATCGAAAGCAATATATATCATGGTGAGAAATATTTTTTGGTTACAGGTTTTGGCAACAAAATTTTACTTCAATTATTTATTTTTTTGACTCAGTTGTGCTATAATTATACTTCACAATTGCAAATTATAAATATGCTGCTGGAATAACCGTGAATCTTTCTGTAACAATTGGCACGTTACAATTAAAAAACCCTATAACCGTTGCATCTGGTACTGCAGGCTATGGCGAAGAGCTTTCGAAATTTGTTGACATTGGTGCCTTAGGTGCAATTTTTACAAAAGGGTTATCCTTAAAACCTCGTGCAGGCAACCCCGGTCCACGCATAGCTGAAACACCATCGGGGATGCTTAACTCAATAGGACTTGAAAATGTTGGAATAGAGACATTCCTGTTGCACAAATTGCCATTCCTGTTACAGTCACAAGCAACGGTAATACCTAATATTGCCGGCCATTCTGTTGAAGAAAATGTTGAGCTTGCAAAAATACTTTCACATACTGATGGTATTGCAGCTGTTGAACTTAATGTTTCATGCCCCAATGTTAAAGAAGGAGGCATTGCATTTGGGCAGGATATCACTGTTTTTTCAAAATTACTTGAGAAAGTCAGAGCAGTAACCCGTGGTGTGCTTATTGTAAAATTATCACCCAATGTTACCGATATTACACAATTTGCAAAAGCTGCAAAAGAAGCAGGAGCCAATGCTGTTTCAGCTGTTAATACGTTTTTAGGAATGAAAATTGATATAAAAACCGGTAAACCCTATTTTGCCAACAAAGTTGCAGGTTTAAGCGGCCCTGCAATAAAACCAATAGCTCTGCGTATGGTGTATCAGATTGTTGAAAAGGTTGACATACCGGTTATTGGAATAGGCGGTATATTTACTGTTGATGACGCGCTGGAATTTTTAATGGCAGGTGCTACTGCAATACAGATTGGTACAGCCACTTTAATTAATCCTGATACTTCAGCTGTGCTTCTTGGTAATTTACAGGATTATATGAAAAAAAATTCAATTAATGATATAAATGATCTGATTGGTATTGCACATAGATAAGGAGTTTTGTATGAAATACTGGAATAAACGTTTACAACAAATGACTGAATATATCCCCGGCGAACAGCCGGATAACCTTAATGAATTTATTAAACTTAATACCAATGAAAATCCTTTTCCTCCTTCACCGGCTGTACTGGAAGCATTACAAAAGGCCTGTAACGGCGACCTCAGGCGCTATCCAAACCCAAATGCGCAGATGGTACGTGAACTATTTGCCAAAAAAAACTCGCTTACGGAAAACAATGTCTTTGTGGCAAACGGATCGGATGAAGTATTTACTCTTTTATTTCGCGGTTTCATTGAGCCGGATGGACTTGCAGCATTTCCCTATCCTTCATATGCACTGTATTATACAATGGCCGAAGCAAATGGAATTGCGTATGATAAAATTACGCTGGACAAAAACCTTGACATCCCTTTTGATGAATTTCTTAAAAAGAAATACAATCTTGTTATTATTGCCAATCCCAATAATCCAACCGGCAAAGGTGTACCTATTGATCAGATAAAAAAATTTTGCGCAAAATTTAAAGGACTACTGGTAGCAGATGAGGCATATGTTGATTTTTATAATGAAACTGCATTGCCATTGATAAAAGAATTTGATAATATAATCATAACCCGTTCGTTTTCCAAATCATATTCATTAGCAGGTTTGCGTGTTGGTCTGGCGATAGCTCATAAAGATATAATCCAGGGTTTAATTAAACTAAAAGATTCATATAATGTTGACAGGATTGCGCAGGCAGGTGCATATGCGGCATTGCTGGATGAAAGAGGCTTTAACTACAACATTTCAATGGTGCGAAACAACAAGGAATATCTTGAAGAAGCATTAGCTTCCTTAGGTTTTGAATCTGTTCCTTCAAAAGCTAATTTTGTTTTTACAAAACACCCAACCGTGAGTGCTAAACTATTATATGAAACTTTAAAAGAAAATAAAATTCTTGTTCGGTACTTTGATGGTCCAATTCAATCAGAATACATCCGCATTACAGTGGGAACAATGATGGAAATAAAAAGGCTTATTACGGTGCTTTCTGAAATAATAAAAGGTTAATGATTTTCCCATCAGTTCTTGTCGTTGTACTGCGGGCAATAAGTTCCGGATAGATAATCTTATTTTGCAGATACTGTTCAATATCTTTTTTTTCTGTCCATAGTATTATCCCTTCCTGTCCTTCATAATTCCAGTAAAAACTAATGACCAGCCCCTGTATATCCGGATCACGCAATATCTCATGTAAAATCTTTGTTTGTGTTAAAACTGGGTTTAAGTTTTTAAAAATCACATTCCATGCCCGCATGGGGTATGAATCATAAGCTGCAATCTTTGTTCCCAGATCACAATCAAAGCCTAAATACAATTTATTTTTTTCTTTTGTTTTATTGTCGTAGTAAAATCCAAAAGTTTGTGGTAGCGGCACTAATGGTTCAATAGTTTGTATTTCAAGACCTAATGCATTGAGTTTAGCAGTATACAATGCATTGAGTCGTATGCCTTGCTGGGTGGTATACCTATATTCCGGTACAGCATATTCATATGATACCTCAGACTTTTGTATTGAGCTATCGCCTGGCATATTTTGTTGTACTTTTTCATTTGCGGAAGCACATGCTCCCACCAAAAAAAGAAGACCAATGACAAGACAATTAAACCGATGCATTTTACTCCCCATACATATTTTCTGTAATCAAAGATTTTTTAACGTTTGTACCGGAATCGAAAGCATTGCTGTTGTATTATTAATTGAAATGACGGTAACCGCCCTATCAGGATCAATACCTAAATTATATAAGTAACTATCTATCTTAGCGTATCCCAGTCCAAACCCCGAATCGCTTGTATCAATATTATTAATAAAAAATTCATATTCCCTTCCTTCATCTTTATACTTTGTGTATTCTTCACGTTTTGCATATATTCTTTGCAAATCATGCGAAAGTATTGGAGCAGTGTTCGTTATTTCAATGTAGATATAGTCATCGCGCAACTCAATCTTCAAAATAACTTTTATATCATATTCTTTTAATTTGTTTTGTAACAACATAAAATGTTTCAATTTTTTTATTGAAGCAATTTCATCAGTGGTCAGTGGACGGTTTTCTTCATATGCTATATTTTTGATTAGTAAAAAAGTGCCCTCCTGATTTAACACCTCACGTACCGTTGCGGGGATATCTTCTTTTTTAAGTACAATTGATGCTAAAGTGTCAAATTGCAATTTATCTTTGAGTATATCTTTTATATATTCCCTGATTTGGTTTTCAGATTTATCCCTGTATTGTGATTGGAACTGCCGTTGTAATGCCTCAACAATTAACAAATGCTTATAATTAGCTTTAACAGCATTTTTTATTAATTCATCAACGCATGCAGCAATATCATCTAAATACTGCTCAACGCTGGCTGCAGCAAAAATTATTTTTCCGGCATTATAGATTTGTTCCCGCGCTTTTTTTGTGTAATGCCTGATTATTCCTGTTATTCGGTGTGTGTCCATAGCTGCTATTTGTACAGAAACTCCATAAATTTCTGTAAGGCTTCAGGCAGGGTACCATCTTCGCGCTGATATTTTTTAAACTTTCTTTCGTAGTTGCCCACTTCCCTGTTAAACACATTCCTGAACCGCGCAGCTGTTTCGGCATATGCAGGCATATTTTCCAGCCTTTCACGTATTTCTTTCTTAAACGGTATATGTCTATAGAACATATCACGTACAACACTATTTAATTTCATTATACCATCTTTTTCATATAAAACCCATTGTATATAGTCATCGGCAAATCTGTCACGATTATTTCGTATACTCTTGAAGCGTTCCACAACCTTTTGTTTGGCCTCCAGTGAAAGTTTTGAGTTCTTTTTAAATGTATTGATATAATCAAAATACAATCCCGTTAATCCACCCTCAATAGGATCTGCCCACATACCACCCATGATAGTACGGTTAAGCTCCCACCTGAATGTTGCAAAGGTATGAGCCATTGTAGGCATCATATCACCCATAAATAAAATGGGCACTACAATTCTTCCTCTGGTTCTTCGGTTGGTGCCATCAAGCTCCTGCCATAACATTGTCTTGGTTCCAAATGATGGCAGCAGGATAAAATACGGAACCACTTCCTCTTTAATAAGTTCTTTGGTATTGCCAATCATAACAGCTGTTTCGCGATAAAACACTGAAAAATCGATATCACGAAGGGTATTAACAATTGACTCTAACTTTTTCTTTGAAACATAATAATGCGATATACTGCCGCGCATATTTAATGAGGTAAGTATTGGAAATGATGTTGCCGTTGATCCCGAACACACTGAAGAAGCAGTGGCAATGCGGTGATTAATTTCATAAATTACTTTCTGAACATTGTCAGATTCATCTTTTGTATTACTTCCCTTTATATGTTTTTGTTCTTCCCTGAGATGAGCTTCATATGATAAACCCATTTCATTTATACTGGGATTTTCTTCACCGTTGAATAGTCTGGTTAAAAATTCATCTTCATACAATACCGGGATATTGGTTTGTTCCTGCCTGCGCATTATGGTTTCATGCAATTCAGCAAGCTGCTCCTGCTCAATCATGGTCTCGTCCAAAAAACCAAATCTAAGCATGAGCTTTACCGGTGGTGGCACAGCAGGTTCAGACTGACTGCGCACAAATACCTTTGCATAGATATCATAATAAAAACGCGCTATCTGTCTTCGGACTTTACGTACATCAATCTCTGATGAAAGAGGATCTTTCATTTTTTTGAATTCGGACAATAGTTTCATCAGATTTTTCTGGTTTTCTTTTTCAATTAACCCAAATTCAAATATCTGGTAGATGGAATTTTTATATAATTGTGTTATATTTTGTGGCATTCGTGCTGGCCTTGGGGCTTCTTCAGAAACCCGCGGTTGTTCTTTTATTGATTCAACAAAATTACGTAATTTATTAAAGCTACTGAACTTTTCTGGAAGCTGTTCACCGGAAATATCCTTATAGAACTCATGAATCTTACTGGCTATCGATACAAACCCTTTCAGGAAATCATCACTTACTCTGCCGGATGCAACCCATGTTTTTATCTTTTGTTTATCGATTAAATATGATATAAACCCGGTACTTCCAAACAAATATTCAAGCTCGTTATCAATTTCTGAATGAACCAATTCAATTCTATCTAAAAGTTTTACAAGATTTTCAGAGGCACAGTTAAATATATAAATAGGTATGTTTGGATCACTTTTGAACATGGGAACAAGTAATTGATTATTTAAGCCCACTATTTTCTTTAAAAAGTTACATTGCTTTAAGTCTATAAGGCTTTCAATGGGCAATCCCGGAAATGCATATTTTTTCTTTAAAAGATTGGAATTATCCTGAACTAAAAATTTTGCATCAATACGTGATGGAAAATCACCGCCGTTTTGTGTAAAAATCCTGTATAAATCGCCTGCCCGTTGTGTTAGCTGTTCAGGCAGATTATCTGCTATTTCGCCTGCAATAAGAAAAAAATTATCATTCACCCTGCAAAGGTTCTGGTACAACAATGTATATTTTTTTACATCATTTAGTGACACTTCAAGTCTTTTCAATACATGAGTTAATAATAAGACAGCAAATGATGGATCGTCAACTACTATCTGTTTAAAACCACCTTCCCGTAACGGATACTTCTTTACAACACAATCTTCAACTGCACGGATAGTTTTTTTATAGGGCTCAGTGAAAAGTAAACTTAATCCGGCAATAACACTTTGCTCATTAATAATACCAACACGCTTACTTTTATCTATGATTATCTTGCTATCAAGTCCTTCATATTCTGCAGGTGCGGAAAGAATTTCTACCAAACCGTTCTGCAAATAATAAATAAAATGAGGTTCCTCACCCTGCACTATAAGGATTTCACCCTTTCTGATTTTTTCAGTTCCGTTACTTTCCATAATTGTCGTGTACACTTTAAGGAAGTTGATATATTCTTTTATTAATTTTTGCAATACTGTATTTAATTGCAGTAAAAAAACAATAACATTTTTTTGTGAAAGACAATTTTTTTAAGCACTTATTTTTTTATAGTTTGCAAATATTCTTCCCATTCCACAGGCAGCAGAGCCTTCTTCTTAGTGTTACATTCCTTGCAACACGCAACAATATTAATCTTATCAGAATTGCCGCCCCGTGACAATGGTATTACATGATCCATGGTGAGCTCCGACGGTTTATATTTTTTGCCGCAATAGTGACATATTCCTGAAGCAATCTTTTTTTTCCACCATGAGGAATGTCGCAGTTGCCGTGCTTTTTGCTTTTCCCGTTTTATATGATTTTCAATATCACTCAGCTCCGAGTGTAAGACGCTGAATATATCCTGTTGGTGACGTTTAAATTTTTTTGACCTGTCGCCCATTGTACTTACACAAACCTATCACCATCCTGTAATCGATAGCCATTTAAAAAGGCACCTGCATCCATTGGTTTTTTGGTTTCAGGCTGTAATTCCAGCACCTCAATTTCACCATCAGCGGTGCATACAAACAATCGACGGGATCGTTGTATAAGCAGTCCCGGATTCCCGGAAGAACTGTTACCGGAACTATAGCCCAATTGTGTTTTCCATATTTTAATAATTTTTTCTCTGAACGTTGTCCATGCAACCGGTTTGGGATTGAACGCACGCACCATATTGTGAATAAGCTGAGATGGGCTATTCCAATCAATATGTGCTGTTTCATTAGTTATCTTTCCGCAATAGGTAGCCCGCGAATGATCCTGTGGAATTGGTTGCAGTGAACCATTGTACAGTCCATGTACCGCCTGTACCAATAACTCTGCGCCAGGTGGCATCACTTTATCATATACTTCCTGCGCTGTTTCATTGGGGGCGATAGTTACTGCTGATTGAATCACAATGTCTCCGGCATCAAGTTCATCATTAATAAGCTGCACCGTAACACCCGTCTGCTTTTCACCATTGTACAATGCCCATTCAATTGGTGCCGCACCACGATATTGTGGCAACAGTGACGGATGCAGATTAATAGTACCCAGCGGCGGAAGTGAAAATATTGAACGCGGTATTAATTTACCATACGCAACAACAATGAATATATCGCAGTTGTACCCTGCTAATGTATCACGTAAGTTATCATCTTTTAACATTTGAGGCTGGTAGCAGGGAATTCCATATTCAAGTGCTTTTTCCTTAACGGGCGGTGCAGATAGGTGTTGACCGCGTCCCTTAGGCTTATCAGGTGAAGTAACAACAAAAGCTATATCAAAATATTTTTTAAGGTGCTGTAAACAATACGATGCTATGTTGGGCGTTCCAAAAAAGCCTATCTTCATTATTACCTGTTGAGTTTCTTTATCTTTTTCAACTGCGCATTCAATTCTTTTCGTTTATAATCTTCTAAATAATCAATAAAAAGTTTTCCATGCAAATGGTCAATCTCATGCTGTAATACCCGTGCAAGAAGACCGGTTGCTTCTAATTTTACCGGCTTTTCATTAATTGCTATCCCTTCCACCTGTACTGAAACAGGACGCATGACCTCAGCCGTTATTCCTGGCAACGAAAGACATCCTTCTTCATAGCCATCGCTTTCATCAGACGAAGCAGTAATCACAGGGTTAATTAATGCCATCATGGGCCCCCGGCTTGATCGTATATCAATAACAATAACCTGTAATGGTACATCTATCTGAGGAGCTGCAAGCCCAATCCCCTGCTCTTTGTGCATTATTGTAAACATCTCATCAACTAAATCACGTACCATCTGCGATACCTGCCTAACCTCCTGAGCAGGCATACGCAAAGTTTGATTTCCATAATAAACTAATTTATGCTGAGTACTTGTTTCCATAACTATCTCTTAAATAATAAATATAGTTATATTAATATATCACAGTGCATTTGTATTGTCAATATATGATTTTGAATTTACTTACTTTAATTATTTTTAATAAGATATATTTTTCCTCATTGACAAAATTTATTATTATCCTTACTTTTTGTAAAGTATGATGGTATTTTGTTTAATATAATGTTGGATAGTTATCCAAATTTTATAGTGTTTTCAATGATAGGATATTGAATAATGCGATAGTTATGTTAAATATATACATTTAACTGCAGGAGGGTGATTATATGATATTCAAAGAATACGATAATTACGATGCAACCGGCCTTGCAGAACTCATTAAAAAAAAGAAAGTTTCAATTAAAGAGATAATTACTGCAGCTATACAACGTATTGAAAAAATTAACCCCTTAGTCAATGCTGTCATTACACCAATGTATGAAAATATTGATAGTGCAATAAAAAATATCCCCAAAGGACATTTTTATGGTGTACCCTTTTTAGTTAAAGATTTATTGACTGCAATAAAAGGTGTCAGAATGGCAAGCGGCTGTAAAGCATACCTTACTTATGTGCCTGATTTTGATAGTGAAGTTGCAAAACGCTATAAAAATGCTGGTCTTGTTATCCTGGGCAAAACAAATACCCCTGAATTTGGCCTCGTTGCCTATACCGAACCAAAAATTTTTGGGCCCACCCGCAATCCCTGGAATACTAACCTAACCCCTGGCGGCTCAAGCGGAGGTTCAGCTGCAGCTGTTGCAAGCGGCATGGTACCTTTTGCCGGAGGCGGTGATGGTGGAGGTTCTATTCGCATACCTTCTGCATATTGCGGCTTATTTGGATTTAAGCCATCACGAGGCCGTGTTCCGGCAGGTCCTGAATATGGGCAGATATGGCATGGTGCTGCCGTTGAACACGTATTAACCCGTTCAGTACGTGATAGCGCAGCAATGCTTGATATTTTGCAGGGCTCTGACCCCGGAGCACCATACAGTATAGAACCACCACAATTACCCTATAGTAAGGAAATTAAAAAATTGCCCGGCAAACTTAAAATAGCCGTTTCCACTGATTCACCTATAGGTACTGCGGTACACCCTGAATGCAAAAAAGCTGCAATGGAAGCAGCAAAATTATGTGAACAACTGGGACATCATGTTTCAATAGACTCACCCGGGGTAGATGGCTTTGCGCTTGCTAAAAGTTACCTCATGCTTTACTTTGGTGAAGTTGCTGCTGATATTAAAACTATTGGCATTAAATTAAGCAGAAAACCCAAACAAAGCGACGTAGAAGTAACTACCTGGACATTGGGGCTTTTGGGAAGAACCTATAGTGCCGGTGATTTTGTAATGGCTTTACGAGAATGGAATATTGCTGCACGCGCATTGGGTGAATTCTTTACAAAATACGATGTATACCTGACACCAACCACAGGTCAGCCACCTGCACCAATTGGCTCATTAGCTCCAAAGCCAATTGAACTTTTTGGATCAAAGATTATGAATATATTTGGGCTTGGTGGATTGCTTAAAATATCGGGCATTGTTGATAAACTGGCAATTCAGAGCTTATCACAGGTGCCGTTTACCCAGTTGGCAAATTTAACGGGAATTCCTGCAATGTCAGTTCCTTTACATTGGGGTGAAGATGGACTGCCATACGGGGTTCAGTTTATGTCTGCGTTTGGCAAGGAAGCGCTATTGTTCAGGTTGGCAGCCCAGCTTGAAAAGGCAAAACCGTGGTTTAATAAACGTCCACAGGTAATGTAACCATGTGGGGGTTTCATTATGAAAGCGTTAAAAACGGTTATCATTGAAGCTGTATATTTTGTATACAGACCTGTGTTTTATTTATTAGTTATTATCGATACTACTATTTTGGGCATTCTCACCATTGCTCTATCGTTTTTTGATCCAACGGGAAATACCGTTCACTACATTGGAGTATTCTGGTCAAGGCTTAACCTTTTTTTATCGGGAGTTAGAGTCCGCGTTCACAACAGAGATTACATACAAAAAGGTCAGCCCTATATTGTCATGATGAACCACCAAAGTCACTATGATGTGTGGGCCGCCATTGATTGGATATATTCCATTGCAGTTGCGATGGGTAATGAAGATGGAATTACGAAGAATTCCCATTTTTGGCCTTGGCTGTGAACGTATGGGACATATTTATATAGACAGGGTCAATTCACTTCAGGCACGCGAAAGCCTGAAAGCTGCCGGTGAAAAAATCAGAAATGGAGCATCGGTGGTATTTTCCCTGAAGGAACGCGAAGTCCTGATGGGGAACTTTTACCCTTTAAAAAAGGCGGATTTGTCATAGCAATAGAAGCACGTGTACCTGTTCTTCCTATTACCGGAATTGGTTCTAGAGCAATTTTACCTAAGGGGAGTATGGCAATCCGCCCGGGAACCATTGACCTTTTCATTCATCAGCCTATTGAGGTTACAAGCTATACTCAGGAAAACAAAGAAGAACTCATAAGAAAAGTACGCAGTGTCATAGCAAGCAGGCTTGCATCGTAAGAAATTGTATTGTATTGTTTAAATAGCTGTTTTTAAATCCATTGCCACTGTATCACAATTATTTTTACTACATTCCCTGCTACGTCCTTTATCTTTTGAGCATCATTATTATCCTGCTGTTTCCTTTTTCAATTGCTATGTCCAGTGGTGTTTTCCCCTCATTGTTCCTTATGTCTTTTTGTGACCCATGTTTTAGTAATAATGCTATCAATTCAACTGGCTTTTCTCGTAATACTGCATAATGCAACGCAGTATTACCCAACTTATCCTGATGGTTCACATCTATACCTTTTTGTATAAGATGTGTTATATAAGCATATTTTTTTTTAAACTTATTCTTTTTAAATTTTAAAGGAGGAAGTACGCTTTCTATGAGCGCATTAACACCACTATCTGATTCTGCATTAATATCAATCCCATTTTCTAATAAAACATCAACTATTCTTGTATTGTAACCATTAAAACTATGAAAAATTAAAGCATTCATGCCCTGTTTGTCTTTTACTTTTACGTTAATACCTTTTTCTATTAAATATTTTACTATTTCTATATTATCATCCATCAGTGCATGAAACAACAACGGCCATCCAAATTCATCAATATTATTAATATTACTGCCATTCTCAACATATATTTTTACTAAATCCAAATACCATAAAAAATGATTCAATGGTATCAACCCCAAATAATTTTTTTGATTAACATTGGCTCCATTTTTGATTAAAAATTTTACCACCTCAATATCATATGTCCTAAATAAACAATTTTCTTCTACACCATTTACAGCATTAATATCAGCCCCATATTCCAAAAACAATTTTATAATATCAATATCATTTGTACTAACTGCAATATGTAAAGGAACATAACTAAATGTCCGCTCACTATTTATATTTATTTTCCTATCCAATATTCGCTTTATATAATCAGTATCCTTTTCTATTATTGCCTGTTTAAATCTTAATTTTTCTTCTTTACTTAACGGTGATTGACATCCTAAAAATGATATTATTGTTAATAAAATCAAAACAACATCGACTAAATATTTACATATAATTCTACTCATTTTATTTATCCCTCTATCATCTATTATTTCATCTCTTATTTGTTTGATTTACAATAGATTGTGCTCTGCTGAATGCTTCATCGGAAACTATATCATATACTTTTTCCCAAAATCTCGACAATTCAGGATTGTAATTATATGGAATTTCATAATTCGAATATAAATTAAATGCATAAGTTGCTATATTTTTCAATACTGCGGCATCCATTCCCACTGCAATCATTCCCAATTGTTTATAATCAACAGCACCCAACGCACTTTTTACTTCATCTACTATGGGCGCTTCTGCTGTAATCCCTGACATATTGGCTATTGCTACCAATCTGTCTGTTGTATCTCCTTGTAATCCATCTAAAGCTGCTGTCATTATTGATGCCACTATAAAAAATGTCTTTGCATCACCTACCCTATTTAACGCCTGGCCTATCTCATTTAATGCCTTTATTGATTCTTTATCTAATTTTATCCCTTCCTCTGCCGCCCAATTCTTTAAGGCTTTGATAAATTTTGTTCCCCTCTTCTCCTCCTCTGAACATCCTAACAACCTGCCATCCGGGTCTATAAATCGTATTGGATTATTTGCTGCATAACTGTATACATCTAGATTTACCGGGTTATATACTCCTCCAAATCCTGCCATTTTCTTTATGTTTATATTATTATAATACCAATAAAAATCATGCTCGGTGTCGTAGTCGCCCTGCTTGGGGAAGTATTTGCCTTCCTGCAGTGCCGGATCGGCGCTTATCCACCTTGATAGCCGTGCGTCGTAGTAGCGGGCGCCAAAGTAGTAGAGATTGGTTTCTTTATCCAATTCCTTACCGGTAAATTTATACGGTGTGGTGTAGCCATTCTCTGCTACGGTTGTTGAGCTTGTCGAAACATCCTCTACCCAGACTTCGCCATATGGCAGGTACTCTATGCGCTCGTGATAGCTACCGGTGTTTGTGGTAAGCACCGAACTTGAGCCCAGGTGATCGCTTGCAAAGTAATACGTTGCGGCATTAGTTTCTTCCTTATGCTTCACGATACTTGCCACCCTGGTGTTTCCCACAAACACGTGATTGCTTTCCACCATATCGTTACTTATAACCATCCCAGGGTCTATGTAGATTGATTTCCCATACGGCCCGTCCTTGATGATGCGCATTCCCTGTGCATCGTACTCGTAGCGCGTTGCCACATTGCTTGCGCCTGTTGTATCTATGGTTTTTGTTAACCGGTTTTCCTCATCCCAGTATAATACCCTATTGTAATCTTTTGCGGTGTCGTACACCGCTATCATGTTGCCATTGGCATCATACCGGTATGTGAGATTATCGTTGATATTGGTCACTGCATGCGGCTTGTTTGCTGCATAACT
The DNA here is from genome assembly GCA_020721905.1 of Leptospira biflexa. Lineage (GTDB taxonomy): Bacteria > Spirochaetota > UBA4802 > UBA4802 > UB4802 > UBA4802. The sequence continues at coordinate 58,070 of DYLU01000008.1, forward strand.
GTATGTGTAGTTATATGTGAGTCCTGGATCATCTCCTTTTACCTTTACTGTCTGCAATTTCTTCATGATATTGCCTATATTGCTGTAGCTAAACTCATTGGTGTAGCTGTGTGTGGTATTACCATTTTCCTGTATTACTCCTTCCGCCTCTGTGAGCCAATACAGTCTGTCGTACTCGTAGCGGTGCGCTATGCTCTGTACCGTGTTGTTACTCATCACCACGCCGTTTTCTGTCCTTGTCAGTATGTTCCCTGCCTTATCGTAGGTGTAGGCTATGTTTTGCAGGATACTATCGCCCCTATTTGTCTTTAACTGCACCAGCCTGTGCATGGCTTCTTCATACCGGTACAGGCTTACCACGCCATTGCCGTACTCCACCTTTGTGCGACTGCCGGATTTATCGTATTGTATGCCCTTCACGTAGTCGGTACACACTACGCCGTAATATCCTGCCGCTCCCTTTATCTGCCCGCCGCTGTCATACGCATACTGCTGTATGTATATGACTCCATTCTCAACTCCGCCATCCTCATAGGTGGCGTATATTCTATGCTGCTCTCAACTACATTTTAACAATCTTATACATTACATTTCATCTTTCTTTAAAAATATATTTTTCTATCATCTTTAAAAAATTTCTTTGTGTATAGAAGTTTAATAGTAGTAATATTGCAAATAATGTTACATACAAATATTTTGATAAATAAAATCGTAAGAACAATTGATATATAATTATTATGAATAAAGAATAAGCAAAACTTGAATTTATAAAACCTTTAATAACTATTTTTATATTATAATTGTCATTTTTATTAATTATTTTTGGAATTTTGTAAAACATCACATATACTATGTGAATCACTATAAACAATAGTACTAAACCAACAAAAATAGCTTGGAAATGTTTAAAAACTAAACCAGTTGCAAAATGATGAAACTCACAACTAGATAAAATTCTTATAGAAATTGAAAGGAAAAATGGTATTAAATAAAATGAAAATATTATTTCATCTTTTTTAATACTCATAATTAATCTTCACCTAAATAATCTATAATTGAACCTATAACATTCCCTAATGCTTCATATTTATTTAAAGGTATATCTGGAAATGATGGTGTAATGGCAGATATTACTCCATAACCAAAATAGTTTATCTGCGGTCCGTACCTGAGCATCATATTCCCTATACCTGGTATCGACTGTATTGCACCTGTCACCAAAGAACCATTTTGTAATACTGCCCCTGCTGAATATGCTAATAATCCTCCATACAGCGATAGTTTTATCCCTGTATCTGTTGCTAACGCCCCATTAATCAACATCCCTGCTCCCGCTATCTCTGCCTTCGTTAACCCGTAGGCTAAAATCCAGCATCTTAAACAATTATTGTTGTTTGTTTACTATCGTAGCTTTTATCCTGTCCTTGCTTTGATTCCTTCCTCTTTTTATTTATAGTGTAATGAAAAGACTCTCTATTTTTTACTTTAAAAATTACTATTCTGACTTTGAAACTTTATTCAACCACTATGTGTTCTAATTCAGTGCCCGGCTAAAACCTGGGGGGTAGTACGCAATAATTATTCAATAATCTATATAGAAACACTCTTGACATTATGCTATAGTACATGTTGTATTCGTCATAATTGGTAATGTCAATACAAAAAAAGTATTTAAATCATAAACCATGGAGATTATTCCCCAACAGTAACTGCATTAATGAATTATTACGCATGTAATCACTTTGGAAGAAGATATTATAGACAATTATTTATCAAGGTACAATTGTAGTAATAAATTATTAAGGGAGGTGCTGTGCAGTGAATTTTAAAGAACGTTTACAAAAGCCGTATCCACTTATTATGGATGGTGCTATGGGAACCATGATTTTCAATGCATTACCCAATTATAGAGGAAATCTTGAATTACTCAATATAGAGCGTCCTGATATTATTGCATCAATACACAAAGAATATATTAATGCAGGTGCCGATATTATTGAAACAAATACCTTTGGCGGGAATACACTTAAATTAGCTGAAGCTAAACTGGACTCACGTTGTGAAAAAATCAACAGAGAAGCAGCACAAATTGCAAAATCAGTAGCAAACGGGAAAGCATTTGTAGCCGGTTCGGTTGGACCAACAGGTACTCTGGTTGAGCCTTTGGGAATAACACCGGCTGAAACAGTATATAATGCATTTAAACGGCAGATTCAGGGATTGGTTGCGGGTGGTGTCGATTGTATTGCTATTGAAACTATGACCGACTTACAGGAAGCTCGCCTTGCGTTGCGTGCTGCCAAAGACGTGGCAGATATTCCTGTAATTTGCAGTATGACATTTGAATCTAATGGGAAAACCGTAACCGGCACCGATATCGTGACTGCACTTGCCACACTTTCACAGATGGGTGCGGATATTGTAGGAGCTAATTGCAGCATGGGCCCGGATGGTTTAGTTGCACTTTTCAGGGGAACTATCGCCCAGCTTCATGAATTGGGAGTCCCTCTTTCAGTATGGGCCAATGCAGGACTGCCTGAGCTTATTGACGGCAAAGCTGTTTATAATCTTTCACCAAAGTGTTTTGCATCCCTGTCACTTGAATTTGCACAGATGGGCTTTTCAATCATTGGCGGTTGCTGTGGCACCACGCCTGACCACATCAGAATGCTGTCTACTGCAGTAAAATATATTCTTAATAGAACAGAAAAGACTAAAACATTCAACTACATTACAAGCCGTTATACACATATTAATGTTTTGAAACACAAAGGACTGCTCATCATTGGTGAACGGCTAAACCCAACTGCACGCAAACAATTTGCTGCTGAACTTAAAGAAAATACATTTACCTTCCTGCGTAATGAATCCAGGAAACAGCAGGATGAAGGTGCTCATTGTCTGGATATTAATGTTGGCGTTCCCGGCATTGATGAAGTTGCCGTGATGAAAAAAGCGGTTAATGTGTTAAGCAATACTGTAACCATTCCCCTCATGATTGATTCGGATAATCCTTCTGTAATTCAGGCTGCATTATGGCAATACCCGGGAATACCAATTATAAACTCTATCAGCGCAAAGAAACAAAGCTTTGATACAATGCTTCCGCTTTTAAAGAAATCTGGCAGCTTTGTGGTTGCCATGTGCCTTGATGAAAGTGGTATTCATAAAGAAGCCAGTAAGCGCATTACCATTGGGGAAAATCTCATTGATTTGCTGCAACAACATGGTATTGCTCAGTCGCGCATTTTTGTTGACCCACTTATTCTGGCCGAAAGTGCAGAAAGCGGGGCAGCACAGGAAACGCTGAAGGTTATTGAACATTTTGCAAAAAAGGGTATCAAAACAAGTATTGGATTAAGCAATATATCGTTTGGTTTGCCACAGCGTAAATACATTAACAATGTATTTTTAAAACTTGCCTTGCAAAGAGGACTTACTGCAGCAATTGTTAACCCAGCAGTTATTGACACTACTACAGAACTATCCTCACATGAAGAAAAGCTGGCTTTAGATTTTATAGAAGGAAGGGATAAAAACGCTAACACTTATATTGCTTTTTTTGGGCAGGTCCAGAAACAAAAGGCAGCAACAAGCGAGCAGGTAAATATACTTGAAAAGATCTTTACACTGGTTGTGGAAGGAAACAGCGATGACATTGAAACTGTAGTAACCGAAGCATTGCAGACATATTCCCCTGAAACCATAATGAATGATGCTTTGATAGCAGCTCTTGAAAAGGTTGGTGACTTATACAGCAAGGGTGAATACTTTTTACCACAAATGATAGCATCAGCTGATAGCATGAAAAAGGGATTCAATATACTTAAGCCCCTGATGCTGCAAAAGAAGGAATCGGTGCTGGGTAAAGTAGTTATATGCACCGTAAAAGGTGATATACATGACATTGGTAAAAATATCGTTGCCATGATGCTTGAAAATCACGGCTTTGATGTAACTGACTTAGGCAAGGATGTTCCAAATGAAAACGTTATTGAAGCAATACAGCATCATAAACCAGACATTGTATGCTTAAGTTCACTTTTAACAACTACTATGCCCAATATGGGTACTATTGCAAATGAAATTAAAACCCAGAAGCTATCATGTAATCTTATGATAGGTGGTGCGGTTGTGACAAAAGAATATGCTGACAGCATTGGTGCGTTTTACGGAAAAGATGCTGTTGAAGCCGTTGCTGTGGCAAAGAGTATTATGAAGAAATCTAAATAACTTTTTTTATAAATTTAGTTGACATAAAGATTGTATATACAAGAATTCGCTTATGTTATTATAGTGGATTGTAGTACAAATCCGCTTCTTTTACTCTATATTTTACAGGTTTTTACATCACAACAAAGATTAAGGAGCACGTCTGTGAAAGGGACACGTTCTTTTTTACTTTTTTTCTTACCTTTTGTTATATTTTCATACATCTCATTTATAGTATTTCAGCAGGCCTGCGATTATGCAATGAACGTGCAGGCAAAGAAACTTCTTCCATTCAATCATCGCACTCATATCACTAAATACGGTGCATCAGACTGTGAAATGTGTCACAGCTATGATAGTAATGGAAGGTTTAATGGTATCCCTACTGTAGCAGTATGTAAGCAATGTCATGATCCAAACAAAGCCAGCACTCAGGTATTTTTTGCAGGTTTTAAGGATACTGACAAACCATGGGAATCATTTGCTCAACAGCCGGATCTGGTATATTTCAGTCATAGTGCTGTTATGAAAAATGAGAAGAAAGCTCAATGCATTTCCTGCCATGGTGATAAGGGCAATTCCACTACAACTGCTAAAATCAAGGGTAAAATGGCTATGGGTATATGTATGGACTGCCACACAGCTTTAAAAATAAGCAATACATGTACAGTATGTCATGATTAAATTCTAATTATTGTATCGAAATTCAAGCAAGGAGTTATTACATCCATGAAACTCGAACGAAAAGATTTCTTAACAATGATAGGTGGAGCAGTAGTAGGTACCGGTGTTGGTACACTGATTTCACCCGGTCCATGGATGGGTCTTCAATGGCTGGTTGAATGGACCCAGGACCAGTATCGCCCTTCTAAAGGTGAAGAAAAATATTTAGCAAGTATTTGTGATCAGTGCCCCAATAAATGTGCTGTACAGGTACGTATGATTGGGGATAGAGCCGTCAAGATTGAAACTTCTAATCAGGGTTGTGCTGCAGGACAGCTCCTTTTACAGGTCCTTTACCATCCTGAACGCGTAAAAACCCCATTAAAGCGAAGCGGCAAAAAAGGAAAAATTGATTTTGAGCCTGTTTCATGGGAAAATGCAATAGCAGATATCTCCAGGAAAATAAACGATGCCATAAATAACAAAAAACAGGACCAGATTGTAGCAATAAATCCTGCTTTCCCCGATGCAACAGCAATGTTAAATGAACGGATTGCGCTTTTTGCCGGCAGCCCTCATGTATACCAGGAGTCAGGATACTGGGCTCTGTCCAATGCCTGCTCAGTGGCAACCCAGAAAACTGAAGGAGCTATCGACTACGATTTTGAAAATGCTGATTGTGTTGTAAGCTTTGGTGCACGCCTCTTTGAAGGGTGGCAAAATCCCGGTAGGATGCACAAGGTATTGAATATCTGGAAGCAAAAAGGTGTAAAATTTATACAGGTTGACTCCATTGCAACGCGTACAGCTTCCCTGGCAGATCAGTGGGTAGCTGTAAAACCTGGCAGCGAACCAATTTTTGCAATGGGTGTTGCACACTATCTGCTTAAGTTTGGTAAGCGCTCAGGTGCAACTAATTTTGGCAAATTTACAGAGCTGCTGATTAATAAATTTACTCCGGAAAAGGTTTCTGAGCTAACAGGCGCATCACTTGAAACAATTGAATCCGTAGCAAAAGCTTTGATTTCAGCCCGCCGACCTATAGCAGTAGCAGGTAAAGGCGGAAAGGTTGTTTCCGGATCTGTTGCAGAATTTGCAATAATTCAAACAATAAACAGCATGATTGGCAGTCTTGGTAACGGTGTTAAACTTATTGCTTTTGCAACACCTGCAAAACCAGCAGTAGCAAAGAAAGCAAAAGGCCTTGATGAATATATTGCAAGCGATATGACCTGTGACATAGTGTTGATAAACAATGCTAATCCGGTGTATTCCAGTGTATATGGGCAGCGCCTTTCTGAAAAGCTTAAAAAAGCTTCAACGGTTGTTCTGTTTACTTCTTTGCTTAATGATACTGCACAGTATGCTGATTATATTTTCCCAACACTTACCTCGCTTGAAATACCTTTTACAGGTCAGGCTGTATCAGCTAAGTTTGAAGCAAAACACGCTGGCGACTCATTGCTGGCAATAGCAA
>DYLU01000061.1 GCA_020721905.1 Leptospira biflexa
GTCAGAGCATATAAGAACTGGAAATGATGAAATGAAGTGGGTGAAGAATAAGGGGTCAGAGCATATTATTTGATATTGACATTATCATCATCTTTTTAATTTAATTATTATACTGTCAAGGGGGTCAGAGCTTTATATGGAACGAACCATTACCATACAACGTTATGCAAATAATGGATACGGCATAGGATACATTAATGGCCAAACTGTATTTGTTCCATACAGTGTTGTTGATGATGTGTTATCTGTAACTATAACCCAAAAACACAAAAATTATTCCTTTGCCACTATCACGGATATAATTACACCTTCACCCCATCGTATACAACCACAATGTCCAGCTTTCACCCAATGTGGAGGATGTGATTTTTTACACATTCCGTATGAACATGAACTATCCATAAAAAAAGCTTTATTCATAAATACGCTGCTGCACATTGGTTCCCTTACGCAATCCCAAATACCTGAAATTACCGTATTATCTGATAATCGCCATAAATACCGAAGCCATGCCACAGTACAAAGCGATGGCACCGTAATAGGTTTTTATAAAAAAGACTCACATAGTATTCATCCATTACCCACACACGGTTGTCTGCTTTTAGATCAAAGGATAAATGAGGCCCTTCTTTCACAAAAATGGGGTCAGAGCCCAATAAAAATTGCTGTTGATGCAAATGGTGTTATATGCTCTGACCCCACATCTACTTTTACCGAAATGGAAGCTTCCCTCTATTACACCCGAAGCCTTGACACATTTTTCCAGGCAAATAAATACTTACGTGGGAAAATGCTTACACTTATAGACGAGCTTTCGCAAGGGTATACTTCTTTTCTTGATGCAGGATGCGGAGTTGGATTTTTCAGCATACTGCTTGCCAGGCGAATGAAAGGAGTTGGTATCGATACAAATGTAAAAAGCATTGAATTTGCAAAACAAAACGCCATATACAACAATGTGGGTGTACAATTTTATGCAACAAGTTTAGAAAATTACCATCCCTGTCAAAATTATCACGATTACGTTATCATTGACCCGCCGCGCCAGGGCATATCAAAGAGGGGAAGAAAGACTATTGTTGCAATGAATCCTTCATGTATTATATATGTTTCCTGCAATCCTGTAACCTTTGCCCGTGATGTCAAAAGCTTTATTGATAGTAACTATCGCCTGGAAAAATTATATGTAATTGATATGTTCCCTTGCACCCATCACACCGAAGTGATTGGGCTTTTGACAAGAAAGACTACTTTAAAGTGAACGTCAACCCCTGCACAAACGTCATGCGCTCTTTACCAATAATATCAGGAATAGGTGGGAATGGTGAAGCGCTGTATATTGCCAAAATCGCAACATCATCCAAAAGTGCTGAACCTGAAGAACGTACAAGGATAGCCGACAGCATATTGCCATTTTTATCTATGGTGAATTTAATATAGGTTTTTCCCTCAATACCGTCTTTGCGTGCTGTAGCTGGATATACTAATGCTTCCTGAATACGCTGTCGTATCATATCGGTATATTGCATGGTTATGTTACGGCTGTCATCATTTGAAACCATAGACTGCGATGCCATGATACCACCATGTTCCCTAACCGGCTTTGCAGGATTATTCTTTAGCCTGGTTGCAGTACCAACATTTTCAACATGTGGAAGTATTGTATATGTATGTATGGTAACATTCAATGTGTGTTGTTGCACATCTATTGTTCTGCCTCCAAACGACACACAAAGAAAAAAACCATGCACAACAACCGAAATGAAGAATGCATAATATACAATGTTTTTATTTTTGTGAGACATTGTCTTCTTCCATGCTTGTTGCTATCACCAGGTCTTTAACCTGCGTTTGCTTTATGATATCAATCACCTGCACCACCATGCCAAGTTGTACTGATTTATCGGCTTTCAGGATAACAGTTTTTGAAGAAGGCGACAGTGCAGAAAGCATTTCTTTAAGTGTTGAAAGCTCAACCTTTGCGGCATTGCAGTAAATGGCATTACTGCCGGTAATATATATCTCAATATTGTTTCTTTGCACAGCAACAGCCGAATTTGCTTTGGGCAATGACACTTCAATGCCAGGATTGGTAACATAATATGACGTTAGTGCAAAGAATAGTAACAGCTGAAACACAACATCAATAAGCGGTGCTATATTCAAATTAATCACCACTTTCTTTCTGCGTTCAATAAAAAGCCTTTCAGCACTCATTGCTTTATTACCTCTAATATATCGCTGATTAACTCTTTCAGCGCACCGGTAATATCATCAATCCTGTCCTCAAAATAATGGTAAGCAATAATGGTGGGGATAGCAACTATTAATCCTGCTGCTGTGGTTATCAGTGCTTCCCATATACCACCTGCCAGTGCTGACGGATTAACCTGCCCCTGCATATTCTGAATGCCCATGAACACCTTTATCATCCCGGTCACTGTCCCCAAAAGGCCCAAAAGTGGCGCAATATTGCCAATTATGGCAAGCCAGTTTAACCGCTGCTCTAAGTTTCGCACATAAAATGTGGCAAATCGTACTAACTTATGTTCAGCCTCATGCAATTCATAGTCTCTTGTATAATCTTTTTCCAGATCCAGAACATCAACCATATCCTTAACGATACCGGGGAATTCTGGTATAGTTTTTTTATTCAATACATTTTCAATAAACTGCTGTTTAAACACATGAATTGAATCCCACAAATATGCTCGGGACTTTGTTAAAACATACAACCGTTCTAAAAATATTGCCAGTGACAGAACAGAACATAGTAAAATGGGCCACATTACCGGGCCACCTTTTTGAAATATAGCAAACATACCCGTTACTCTTTTTTACATTTTTGCTACTATATGAATAGTATAATAAAATTTTGACAACTTATTTATGAATTTATCAAAATTATATCTTATTGTTCTATGTAGCATTATAGTATCTCCCATCACACGCATAGACACAATTTTCAACATTTGCACAATTAAACGGTTTTAGGTTTATTATATTTATGCTATTTTTAGTACCATTAACAACAATTGTTCAATATATTTAAATAAGTATATATTAATAAAAATATAAAAAATGTATTGATAAAATTACCAGTGATGCCATATATTGAATATGGTCCATAATATGGGTAGTGGGTGATATTTTCTATACACCATATTCTCTAGTATGTATAAACGGTTTACTAAAGGAGTTATATATGGCAGCAATAAAAGAAAAAATTATGATAAAAAATACAACCAGGAAAGGGCGGAAAAAATCATCACATTTACCACATGATTATAAAACATTACAGGAAGTTATTGATGGAATTGAACGCGACTACATACTCCACACCCTGGAACTAACCAACTGGAATCTTCAAAAAACCAGTAGGGTTCTGGATATTGCACGAAACACACTGAAAGCTAAAATGAAGAAATATAATATTGATCTGCAATAGTTTCATCTATAATAAAGCAAAAACAATGAAACCTGTAATGAGCAATAATCCCAAAAGAAGTGCGATGTAAACAAACAGCATATTTTCATTACTTTCTTCTTTTTTTTGTTCCTGTTTATCCGTTTCAATCTTTACATTTTCTTCTTCTATTATTTTAACCAGTACATTTTTTGCCACAAGCGCATATAGTGCATAGCCACCTGTTGTAAGCGTGACCTTTTCTTTAATCCGGGCTTTTACCGGCAGGTATTGCCCATCACTGGTTATTGCATTGAACATACGTGCAATCTTATCGGATACAGGGTCTTTGCCGCTGAGCATTACTGTAATCTTTTCCCCTGCCTTAATATCATTTATATACTTTCCCTTAACAGGAGAAACAATAACTGTACCCGGTATAACATATTCTACCTGCGCTTCTATTTCGCGCATTTTTATCTCATCCGGGCCAAGCTCCTCTTGCTTTTGCTCCTGTTTCCCTGGCAATTCCATTGGTATATTTTCAATTTCCAGGGTTAAAGAAGATGTTTTATCTATCTCAATCTGGCATTCTGTATTTTGTGAAAAATATTTACCTATAATTTCCTCAAATAATTCTGAAAGAACCTGAATATTTTGAGCTTTGGCTGGTTCATATATATCATACCCTTCTATTGCATCAGCTAAATGAGTGGTAAACTTATACGAATCTTCTGTAGCTCCACCTAAATCACCTACAATATCACCAAATAAATTATAAAATTGCTTCCATGCATCAAAAATGCGAATTTTATTGTAAATATCATTATATGAGGTTACCAGCGAGTTAATATTAACAATATAATTATATTCAACATTCAGGAAAATATAAAAAGCACCTACTTTGCCCGCTCTAAACCTTCCCTTAATAACAGCAACATCCTGTAAAATTCCTGCAGCCATCTGGCGGGCTTTTTCCAGATCACCATTTGTATATTTTAAAGCCTTGTTTATAAGCTGGGTCTGATCACTGAATGAATCATATTGTGTATTATCTGGCATTTATATTTCAACCTCTTGATCAGCTAAACTTTTTTCAATTATTTCATACTTTTTTTGTGGTGATAATCCACTAATACGTTTAATGCACTGAGTAACCTGCTCCTTATAATGAGAAGGAACCTCCAGTATGAAATAGCCATTTTCCAGATTATTAACAATATGTACTTTATTCTCGGGAATTTTCAACCCCAGGAGTGGACCATAAAATTTTATAATATATTCTGGCGATATGTATTTTACAAACAACCTGGAAACACCCATCTTTATTCTTCTAACTGGCTTATACTGCTGGTATTTGGTTTTTATCAATTCATCAAATGATGAAGGGTTTTTTGCAATAATAACAGCAATGCTACCTTCCTGAGATTCAAGAACCAGTATATAGCTATAAAGATTCTTATATGAAGTCAAAAGCCCAAATAATGAATCATCTTCACTTTCTTTCTTTTTAATAATTTGTTTCATGGTAGTATCGATAGTACCTGATTATATTAATACCTGCACAATTGCAATATATTCAATTATACAGGAAGTTATTAATTTATCAAGTATTTTACTAAATAGCATGGAATACATTATCGTTATGTATCTTTCTTACTGCACGCATTTCATACAAACGCATCAGGCAATTCTGTGCTTCGGTTTCTGATACATGCAAAAATGAAGCAATATCAACGCAGGTGGCCTGTTTGTTTATGACATAGTATTCAATAATATCTTTCTCCATTTCAGACACAAAACCCAAAGCATGGCATCCATTTTTAGATAATCTATCGGTCATAACAATATACCGTTTTTGATCATGAGTCATCCCAATAACCTGATCAACAATATATTCCACATTATCAGTTATATTGACTAACTTGATATAAAATGGAAAAGTATTTGTCTGCGATAGCTCTAATAAAGGAACAATGCATTCATCAACAAACGAAGCATCAACTGAGCGTATGCCATCAAAATCAATGATTACAACTTCATGTTCAGTCAGATGTTTTAATTTTTTTTGAATTTTCTGAAATAATAATTTGCCAACATACCGTGTAAATAAGTCAGTACTTTTGCGCGTCAGGGCAACAGATGTTGCTAATTTTTTAATTTCAATTACCATTATTTCATCCAATAAGTGTTATTGAAAACTGTGTACCAGGAAAAGACGGGCAATCATCTTTCAGAAACATGTAACTCCCTTTTGCCGAACGGCGATGATGCAATACACTGATATATGCATTCTCTGAGCGCAGAAAAATTGAGCCTTTCAGTTGTTCCATAATGGCATTAACCTGGCACAAACCATATCCATAGCGGCGTTTACTTGAAAGTGGTGTCGTTAAAACAGTTTGCAGCAACTTTGCATTGGACATTGCTTTAATTTCAGGCATATATTCAAATGTTCCCGGTATTCCAATACCTGAATCAACGATAGCTATTCGGAATATGCGCTCATTTAAATACATATAACTCTGAATGGCAATAAACCCTGAATCCATACTGTGTTCAAATATATTCTGGCATATTTCCGAAATGACGGTAACAAGATAATCCACTATGGTTAACGTAAACCAGTGTTTTAAAATGACAAGAGCACGCTTTCTGAAAGTAGCTATAACTTTTGTAATAACCCTGACGCTTTCCTTTTCTTTCCCCGGAATTTCAATAACCTCAAGCAACCGCGAGGAAGCCATGCTTCGCCTCAGCTGTTTGTGTTTTTCCAATGTTTCTTCACAATCAAATATATTATGAGCAAAGAAATCCATCCTTGCGGCATACTGCAATATGTGTGCCGGGATTCGATGCAAAGTCAACTTATTCCCTGTTAATCGCAGGTAATTGCGACCAATAAGAAGCAAACATAATAATGAATATGGGTCAATAAACGTCACATGGGACAAATCAAGCACTTTAGCTTTCTGATTGATTATATGCTGGTACAGGGCAATAACCGATTCAAAGCTGAAAGGGTCCTTACATTGATCAGGAAGTTCAATTATAGCCACTGATCATCCTTATATTAAAAATTTAAAAAAATGAGGACGCAACTATTCCTTATGTATAATAATCGACATTTTATAATCAATTTTCACTATTTATTTCTAAATGATGCTTGCATGAATATATTAATTAGTGTAATGATATACGGATCATAAAAAACCTATAGAGCATAATAACAGACAAAAGTGAGTAATGCACATGTTACAGGATAATGAGATAGAAATTTTAATTACCAGACTACGGAATAAATACAATGAATACGCACATAAATATAGCCCCCGCTGGTTTAACAAAGAAGCATTTGAAGAACGCTTACAATCCGCTCTGCGGAGCAAAATTAATCTGGAAGCGTTTATTGTAGCCGAAATTGCCCATTTTGAAACAATACGGAAGCGTTATGATGACAAAAAAAACAAAAGCAGTTTCAGTAAAAAAGTAGATGCTCTCATTGAAGAATTGACTGCAAAAATAAAAAAATATCCAAAGATTGAATTTCACCCCAAAGCACATTTTGAGATTATGCATATGTACGGTGCATGCCATGAGTTGCTTGAGTTTTATTTTCCTGTTTTATGGATTATCCTTGACGACCATAGCAAACTATATGAATTTGAGCAACAGTTACAGTATTTATCTTCCTATAATCCAGAACGTTTTTCAAAACGAATTGAAGACCATATTACAATATTATCAAGATCATCTGTTAAGTATATAGAAATTGAAAAGGATAAAAATGAGTATCTGAAAGAATGTGCTTTTATACTGCATCCGATATTCCAATGGTTATCTGATATCCTGCCGCATTTCAGCAATGCTAGTGGCATATCATTTTCAAAGCTTTACGTAAGCCAGGAAAAACGAAAAAAAATAATATCACAATTTCAGGATGACACAGCCCCATCGGCAATAAGAAAAATTCAAGCATATATAGCTGGCATTATAGAAGACTTCAGACTACAGGCTTTCAGGAAAGGTTAATTTTTTTAATGCAAATTAACGTTACATCATCTTCTAAAGGTGCATACTCTGTGAACTCATACATGCTCCCGCATATTGAGTGTAATAATTCCACTGGACTTTCATGTGCGTTTAAAACTATAGTATCTTTTAATCGCTGATCCCCATACAGAGTCCTTAAGACAGGATTCATGGATTCGGTCAACCCATCAGTATATAAAAACAACATATCTCCACTTTGCAATGTAATTGTACTGTCCTGATAAGCCATGTCATCAAAAACCCCTAAAAGCCCACCGGTATTGGGCAGCTCTTCAACAGTATGAGAATTGTGATTATAATAGTATAGTGGAGGATGACCACCGGATGTATACAATACTGTACCATCGGGATATAATCTGCAAATTACTGCCGTTCCAAAGTAATATAATCCTTTTCCATCAGCTATCATTTGCCGGTTAACCTTATACAACACTTTAGTCAAAGATTGTTCATTGAAACTGAATGTGCGGATTAGTGTACGCATCGCATTACCAATGTATGATGATGCTATCCCATGACCGGATACATCACATAGTACAATCTGGAAAATATCATTTTCAACATAAAATCCATCAAAAAAATCACCCGAGATATCTTCCGCTGGCAGGAATGTTGAGGCTATTTCATATCCATGTATGTTTCTGAATTTTGGTAATTGTGCAACCTGTATCTGCCGTACTTTTGATATTTCATCACGATATATTTTATTTTGCTTTTGAACATACTCGTAAATCTCAGTTCTGCTTATTATAACTCCTATAACTTCTGCTAATAATCCAATAAGATTTTTTTCATCAGGAGTATAGGGGACATTGCTGATAAAAAAAACATATCCATGCTGCTGCAAGGATATGCAGGCAATATATACGCTGGCAGCGGATTCATAGAAAAATGCAACCGGTTCAATAGCATCTTGAGTAATAACCCTGTGCAGTTTAGGAATAAGGGACTGCCAGGATTCATGTGAAATTAATTTCAATACTGTATATTTCCCTGTCTTGATTTTATTAAATATAAATAATCCATCAAGTTTAACAATATATTTAATATGGAGGAACAATGCTACAAGAGTATCTATATTATCAATCTTAATGCACTTTTTAATAAAATCATTCAGCTGTAATAACCGTTTTTTTATATCTTTTTGATATTCTAATGAATGCTCAAGCTTTCGCTTAATCTCGATCATCAGAGCACATCGGCGCAATTTTGAAAAAAGAATAAACTTGTTAAAAGGCTTTATGATATAATCCATAACACCAATGCTGTATGCCCTGATCAGAGTTTGTTCATCGTTTGTAGCCGTCAATATATACAGGATAACATCTTCATACTGATTCTGGCCTCTGATCCATTTACACACATCAAGGCCATGTGCATCCGGCAGATGTAAATCTATAATTGCAATATCAGGGTTAAATTCTTTTATAACTTGCTGAAACTGGTCAAACGATGTTGTATTTTTCACATTATAGCCAGCAAGCATTGAAGCAAGCATCTTGCCAATGAATGGGTCATCATCCAGAACTAAAATCCGTATTTGTTCAATATCCATAGCAGCATTCCTGTAACAGGAAATCATTATATATATCTAAAACAGTTTTTTTCAAGTGTATTTTTACAGGTCAGTAATTATTTGAATGCGTACAAATGTCTTACTGTAATGATCTAGTACTATTCCAAACAGTATGAGCTAGCACAAAATAATTAAAACTTTTGTTGAAATAATTTATACCTTGATGTACATATACTTTTATAATATTCTTGTAAACAGTATATACCAGCAACACAATATATACAGTATACATTATTTTGGTGGAGGTAACACTATGGTATATGTGTACAGTAGTATTATCATTATTATTTTAATTCTCTTAAAGAGAATGATAAAAATTGTCCCGCGTGATTCTATCTGCATTATTGAAAAAAAGCTTAAATATCATAAAACGTTACAGCCGGGATTACATATCATAAGCCCGTTTGTTTCCGCACGCATTGTCCCCGTTGAAAAAAGGGAAGGGTTACCGGCAGCACAGGAAATACAATTTGGCGACAGCTCTAAACAAAAGCTAACAGTCAGGACAACATTCTTGTTATGGGATCCATATACACCTTTTTTTACCTTTGAGAAATTAGACCAGGAAATGAGCAATAAAGCATTGCAGGAACTTTCAAAACTTGCAGCTGGTTATACAAAACAGGAATTTGAAAAAAATTTTCATATCATAAAGCAAAAATGTCTTGAATCATTAAATCAGTTTGGGAAAGAGTACGGTATTGAATTTACAAGTTTAGATATTTCAGAATGATTGCAGTTCAAAATTTAGCTAAACGATTTGGCAGCACACTTCTTTTTGAAGATGTTACCTTTACAATAGGCAGCAAAGAAAAGGTAGGGCTTATTGGCCGCAACGGACTGGGAAAGACAACGTTGCTTAAGATCATTGCCGGCATTGAACAGTCTGATGAAGGCAGCGTGTCCATACCCCGCCATTACACCATTGGCTATATGTCACAGCAGCTTCACTTTACTAAACCGGTTGTTCGCGATGAAGCGTTATCGCTTTTGCCTGAATCTGAACAGCATGAATACTGGCGCGCTGAAAAGATTCTGTCAGGGCTGGGATTTACCACAAGTGACATGCTAAAAAGGGTGGATGAACTTTCAGGTGGATTTCAGGTACGCCTGCAGCTTGCAAAAACGCTTATACTGAATCCTGACATGCTGCTGCTGGATGAACCAACCAACTATCTTGATATTACCTCTATCCGCTGGTTAGCACGCTTTTTGCAAAACTGGTCAGGTGAACTTCTATTTATTACGCATGACAGAGGTTTCATGGATTCCATTGTTACACACACTCTTGGGATTCACCGCAACCGGATAAAAAAAATAAAGGGCAATACCCAGCAATTCTATGAGCAAATTGCACTTGAAGAAGAAATATATGAAAAAACCCGCATCAACGATGAGCGCAGAAAAAAAGAAATAGAAGAATTTATTTCACGATTCAGAGCAAAAGCACGGCTTGCCAACCTGGTACAGTCTCGAATTAAAACTATAGAAAAGATGCAGAAAAGAGAAAAGCTAACACCGTTAAAAAATCTGGATGTTGAATTCAGGTACAAGCCCATTTCAGCAAAATATATTGTGCAGGTTGATTCGATTTCATTTGGCTATGATGAAACGCCTTTAATCCGCAATCTTTCGTTTTCAGTAGCTGCCGGCGATAGAATCTGCATAATAGGTCCAAATGGCAAAGGCAAGACCACACTGTGTAAATTATTAGCTGGCAGCCTGCAGCCTCAATCAGGAACTATCGCCAAAGCATTAGGTGTTGAAACGGGATACTTTGAGCAAACAAATATTTCGTCATTAAATCCCAACGCTACCATTGAAGATGAGATTTCCTGCAGCGACCCTGATAACAACAAACAGCGTGCACGCAATATATGCGGCACTCTTCTCTTTGAAGGTGATGATGCATTGAAACCCGTATCGGTTCTTTCCGGCGGTGAAAAGAGCCGCGTGCTGTTGGGAAAAATTCTGGTTAAGCCAATCAATCTTCTTATCCTTGATGAACCGTCTAATCACCTGGACATGGAAGCCTGTGATGCTTTGCTTACAGCAATTGACAGCTTTGAAGGCGCAGTGATAATGGTTACGCACAATGAGCTCTTCCTTAGAGCTATCGCACAGCGATTGATCATTTTTCAAAATAATACCATAAGCATTTTTGAAGGCGATTATGAACGCTTTCTGGAAAAAGTAGGCTGGGCTTCTGAATCAGATATCACAAAGGCCGATCATCCGGAACAGGCTGAAACCAGGCTCAATAAAAAAGAATTACGAAGGATACGCTCACAATTGCTGCAGCAAAAGCAGAGTGAATGCAGGCCATTGCAGGAACGAATTGAGCACATTGAGAATGAAATTACGCATTATGATAATCTTTTAAAACAATATAATGCTGATATTATCATTGCGTCACAATCGCAGAAAAGCAGTGAAATTCAGCGCTTGTCCATTGAAATTAATAAACTGGAAAAAATATTAAGCAGCTTATATGATGAACTTGAAGAACTTATGGAATTGCATGAAGAAAAGAACCGCCACTATGAAAGATTAATTCAGGAATATGCATAATGAAGTAATACAATCTTTTCAATAATTTCACTGACTATTGCTTTTTGTTTTTTAAGCTTTTAACTGCATTTTCAATAACATTGCGCAACTCATCTGGAGTGAATGGCTTGGGAATATAATCAAAAGCCCCTGCCTTCAATGCCTGCCGTGCTGTTTCAACCGTTGCATAACCGGTCAATGTAATGACCATTACCTCCGGGTACCGTTTTTTTATTTCTTTCAGAAGCTGCATTCCATCCATCCCGGGCATCATGAGATCGGTAACAACAATATCATATTTATTTTTTTCAAGATTATCCAGCGCGGTTTGACCTGAATATGCGGTTTCAATTTCATAGTCCAGTTTCTGCAACACTCTGAGGCAGCTTTTGAGTACTATATCCTCATCATCTACTATCAGAATTTTTGCAAGAATATCTTTCATGGCTCACACCTTTCATGTTTTTTTCAAATACTGCATATTCTTCCTTATTTTTAGCCAGTGGGAACGTAATGGTAAAAATTGTCCCCTTCCCTATCTCACTTTGTACATCTATATTACCATGGTATCGCTTTATAATACCATACGTTACTGCAAGACCAAGTCCGGTCCCCTTTCCCTGTTCCTTTGTTGTGAAGAACGGATCAAATATTTTATCTAAATGATCCTCCTTGATGCCTGTTCCGGTATCCGATACAATGATGGTTATACTATCATTATGTACATTATACCGTGTCTTCACTGTCAGCGTACCTCCCTGCGGCATAGCATCCGCTGCATTCATTGCTAAGTTATTAATAACCGACTTAAACTGATTCTCATCTATATACATATCCGGTACATCAGGATCCAGTTCTTTATTAATGACAATATTGTGGAAATTAACATGCTTCTCAAGTATCAGAAGAACTTCATTGATAAGAATATTTATATTAGTCCGCTTAATGTCAGGTTTTGTTGAACGGGCAAAATCTAAAATATTGCGTACAATATCCCTGCACCGCAATGTTTCTTTAATAATAACTCTCAAATCCTCCTCAAAATCGGTATCCTTTAAATCCTCCAGTAAAAGGGAACTGTAGGTAAGAATGGCCGTAAGCGGGTTATTTATTTCATGAGCAATTCCTGATGCCAACCTGCCAAGTGAAGCTAATTTTTCAGATTGTAATATCTGGTTTTGAGTTTGTTCTTTCAGCCTTCTGTCTCTTTCCTTTATTGCATCAATCATCTGGTTAAATGTATAACACAAATACCCTATCTCATCTTCGCTTTCTATCTTAATGTGCGCATCATAATTTCCATTAATAACTGACTCAGATGCCTTAACCAGTGTTTGCACCGGCTGAATAATCATGTTTAAAAGATACAGGGAAATCCCAACTGCAACTATCGCAATCAAAATGGTAATCACCGCAAAATTGACAGTTGAACTTGTCTTAATCTCATCAAATTTTTTTTCAAGGATCCCAACATAAAGAATACCAATGGGTTTATGATTTACATTTAACAGTGGCTTATACGCAGATATATACCAGTTATTAACAACAAATGCCTTGTCCCACCAGACGTTCCCCTGCAATATGACCTTATTGTATACTTCCTCCGAAAGCAGTGTGCCAATTGCCCGTGAACCATCAGTTTTTTTTACATTGGTGCACACTCTGATGTCATTCAGGAATATTGTTGAAGTACCAACCTCCAATCCTCCAATCTTTTCATCCTTGAATACCAGTTCCTTTATCTGGTCTACTATCCCGTTATAATTATTTAAAATCCTTACACCATAAATAATACCTATGAAATTATTATTATAGAATATGGGAATGGTTGCCCGTATTGCCAGTGCATCAACAACCTTGGTCCGTTCAACTTTCCTTGACTTAGGAGTTGGCATAATATCAATAATTACTTTTTTGGCTATTTCTTCTCCTTCCCGCTTAAGATGCTTATGTGAAAAAATATCTGTTCCCTCGCACGGTGCCTTATTTTTTAATACATACGAAATATGGTTATCATCGGAAACATAATCACCACATGAATAATTATTTGCGCGGGCAATCACTTTCCCAGCAGCATCCGTAATATTGACAATATCAATGCCCAATTCCTTCTGCACTTCTTTACATTTGTTAATTAGCACCTGCCGGTTATTATGTATAATTGCCAATTGAATATATTCTAACGAAGCAATATGCTTCAACATTTTGCTTTTGAGAGCAACCCTGCTATTGTAAATAAAATCAGCTGTGTCCAGATCCTTCAATACAGTATCAAAAGCCTGTCCAATAACATGTTTTTCAATAGTCCATATGCCAACAAGCGTTGACGCAATACCCGATAAAAGCACAATGGAAAGTATGCTGATAAATAATTTAAACCGTATCTGCGTGGCAAATTTCTTCCTCATAGTGATATGCTATCATTCATTTAATTCTGCTTACTATAATACATCATATTGCATGTCTTTAGCAACCTTTTTATTCATACACATACAGGCAAAACTATAAAATAGCCGGAACAACAGATTCTGATATTTCGGCTTTGTGATTGTAATGTTGTTGTGATACTATATGCACATCACGGTAAACTCATACATATTTTTTGATCTTATCCAGCAATTCATCTATTCGCACCGGTTTTGTCAAAAAATCATTAATGCCGGGCAGGAATGATTGTTCCTCATTCAGTGAAAACCGTGAGTTGGTCACCTGATTGATTGCAGTCAGCATAATAATTGGTACATTTTTTACATCCCTGTATTTTGAATCTTCCCTGTTGCTTCGTATCTGATATGATATCTCAAAACCCGCGGTATCGGTCTCCATCATGACGTCTAAAATCATAAGATCAGGATGATACGACAGTAACTTCTTCAGGCCTTCGGCACCACTATAGGCAACTTCCACCTCATATCCATTCATTGTCAGCGCCTGCTTCAGGCTTTCAACCAGATCTCTATCGTCATCAACTAATAATATTTTTTTTGCCATTGTGTATACTCCATCCACCAAATTTTAATCATAGAGCAACTGATAAATGACATTTCTTTCTTCCCATGCTTTTGTTCGCTGATAGATATCTATTGGGAATTCAATCTGTTTCAATTCAACAGGAGCAGCCTTCTTATCCACCAGACCTAACGCTAATGCAACACCATAAATAATTGCTTCAGGCCTTGGAGGACAGCCCGGGATGAAATAGTTTACTGGTATTGCCTTATCAGCACCACCTGTTACGTTATAGGTATCAAACCAGCAGCCACCGCCTGTTGCACAAGATCCAATCCCAAAAACAAGTTTTGGTGATGGCATTGCATCATATGCTTTTTTTACTAAAGGTAATGTTGGCCTGGTAACTGCACCTGAAATAAGCATCACATCAGCATGCCTGGGGGATGCAACAAGTTTTATGCCAAACCGTTCCACATCATAATAAGGAGTTAATACATTTAATATTTCTATATCACACCCATTGCATGCACCGGAATTGCAGTGATACACCCACAATGATTTTGGAAATGCCTTCTTTGCTAATTTACCCAACATGGCTATTCTCCTATCTTTTCAGGCCTTTTATAGGTCTTAGTTTTTTCATATAATTCTTTGTCAAACGTCTGAGAAGAAACAGGAATGACTGCCCGCATCTCTAAATTGTCATACCGGTATCCCAGGTATGCCAGTTTATCAATTGCATTCTTTATTTCATGATCAAAACATCTCCCGCAGCGCTGACACGTCAGCATAAACAGTTCCATTGTTTCATTAATGTCGCGTTTGTCATTGGTTGCCAGTTCATACTGTGGTGTCATTGTTATTGCCTTTTCAGGGCATAGATCTGCACAACGCCCGCAATAGGTACAGCGTGAACCATCATATATCATTACTCTGAGTTCATTGCAAAGATCGCGCACAAGTATGGCACGGGCAGGGCAGTGATTGGCACACCCGCCACAGCCAATACATTTATGATGATCCCAGTATGGCTGGCCCCTGTAATTCTCCGGCACAGGGCGCGGTTCAAATGGATAGGGCAATGTTACCGTACCGGGCCTGGTAACTACAAACAGCTGTTTTATTTTACTTGTAAGCCACACGATCGTTCTCCTTACGCTTTAGATTTATAATCCATATACACTCAATGCAATGGTACACAATGATATGACAATTAACACTGCATAATATTTTACTGCCTGATCAATACGCAGCCTGGGGTTGGTGGATCCCAGTAACGCAATCAGCACAAAAATCACAGCAACTGCTAAAAGCTGTAACACAAGGTCAGCCACAAATATCCCTGTATGGAGAAATGGCATAAATACAGTTACAAAAAGCAGTGCATAGAACATCTGTTTTAACATCATTGAATACTTAAACAGCGCATAGTTGGGACCACTGTATTCAATAAACGGGCCCTCCAGTATTTCAACTTCAGCTTCGGAAATATCAAATGGCTGACGGGCAACAAATGCCTGCAATGCCATAAGATATACTACAAGCATGAGTACCACCGACCATGAATAGCCAGTTGATAGAATACTGAACATGCTGACATCGATAGCAAGGCTCTTCATCCTGACTGCCCCCAGTATAAAAGTCATGGCCAGTATTGGTTCCACCATAATCATGGTTATCATCTCACGGCTTGCACCAATCATTGCATAAGTATTCTTACTTGATAATGCGCCCAGCAAAATTGATATGCCGGCTAATGTCAGTAAATATACAATAGTGATAACATCAGCATACTGTGTTAAATAATTTGCTTTAAATCCAATGGGAACTATCGAAACCACTGCTGTCACTGCTGCAAATGCCATCATTGGTGCCATCTTAAACGCCCAGTTATCGCTTACTAAATTATCCTTACCCAAAAGTTTAAGCAAATCCAGGTACGGCTGATAGACAGGCGGC
>DYLU01000009.1 GCA_020721905.1 Leptospira biflexa
TTTGATGATGGTCCGCCACTATTACCGAAATCCCTTTTGCCTTTATTTTCTTAAGATCCAGCCCTCTTCCATCATCACTCACTTCAACAAATATTTGATTGCCACCCTGATAGGCATTCAGTGTTATGGTTGCAATTTCAGGCTTCTTTTGCTGCCGACGTTCTTCAACAGATTCAACACCATGGTCAACCGCATTCCTGATTAAATGCATCAGTGGTTCACCAATAACATCAATTACCTTTTTATCCAGTTCTGTTTCTTCACCCTTAATTTCCAGAACAACCTTTTTATCAAATTCTTTTGCAAGATCACGAACCAGCCGGTTAAACCTTGAAAAAACCTGCCCAATGGGCACCATCCTGGTTTTCATTATGCCACTCTGTAAATCTTTGGCAATACGTGACATCTGCTCCATGCGGTTTTTAAATTCATTTATTATACTCTTTTCAATATTCAATCGCCGCATTTCCTCAAATAATTTATAAAAGCCAGAATTTGCTATAACAAGTTCTCCAACATTGTTTAATAGCTGATCAAGCTTCTCTACGGAAACCTTTACCGTCCTTAGTTGCAAAGTCTTCTTATCATCTTTTGACCTTATTATTATTTCATCTTTTTCTTCTTCATCAGGTACGACATCTTCCTCAACATTACTTGTCTTTATTTCTACTTCAGGTTTTTCTTCAAAAAGCGTTTCCTGCTCATGGTATTTAAGGGCAACCTTATTATCCTTTTTTACCAGTTCAATTTTTCTGAGATCTATTCTTGTAACCTGATCAACCTTACATGCTTTCTTTAGTTCCTCAACTGCAGCACTTGTTAATAAAATAATCTGCACCCTGTTATCAAATTCCGGCATTGAAACTTCTTCAATTGTGGGGATAGTAACCAGAATATCAGCAATCTTTTCCAGATTTGTTAATACCAGCTGTACTTTTAATGATTTCATGGCAGCATCGGGATCAAGGGTTATGGCAATTTCACAGCATGACAAACCATTGTTAATCCCGTTCCGTATATCTTTAATAATGTTAGTTGATAATTGTATCTTTTTGGGAGCTGGTGCTTCTTTCTTTTCTTCCGTGATATTCCCTTGCTGACCAACTGATTCAATTTTTTTCAGTAAAGATGAAAAATCCTTTGAAGGCGGATTCCCTGAGGACACTTCCCGTATAACATCATTAATAACATCAAAACACTGGAACAATACATCCACAATAGCAGGGGTCACCTTCATAACCTTATCACGAATGCCTTGAAGGAGATTTTCCATCTTATGAGCAAGATCGCCCAGATCAGTTAACCCTACAAAGGCTGCAGAGCTTTTCAGTGAATGTGCGGCCCTGAAAATATTATTAATAATCTCGTCATCAGAAGGATTTTTTTCAAGTTTGAGTAAATTCTGATTGAGTTCCTGTAAAAGTTCATCAGCTTCTTCCAGAAACATATCCTGATATTCACCTAAGGAAAAGCCCATGTTATCACCTCAAATATAAAAAATCATTGCTCATCGCTGAGTAGAATATTATCAAGACGAAGGATTACAATAAGCCTGTCCTGCAACCGGCCAATACCACTTATAAATTCTGTTGAAATGCCTTCAATCAGGTCATGAGGCTCATCAATTCTTGAGCGTGACAATCGTATTACCTGATATACGTTATCAACTAAAAGACCAACTAACTTCTCCGCAATCTCAACAACAATAATCCTGCTTAATTCAGTTAATGCAACCTGTTGCATGCCAAACCTCAAGCGTATATCAACCACAGGAATAACATTGCCACGCAGATTAATAACGCCTTTAATATATTCAGGAGTATTGGGAAGACGCGTAATTTCCGGTATTCGCAGTATTTCATGCACTGATAATATATCAATTCCATATTCAATTTCATCAAGCTTAAAGCTTACCAGTTGAAGCATATCAAGTGAATCAGTCTCATCTAGTATAGATTCTGCTGTTTTTGCTGCAATGTTCAATAATTCATTATTCATAATCCACCCTTATACTATACCTGATTATATACAATTGAATATACTATGCTATATATTCAATATAATTTCAACACAAAATTATTCAACTTAAAAAAAAGTTTAGTGCCTTTGCATCAGGATCTTTTTTCCCTTTTTTGAATATTATGTAAAGGTATTCATTAAAAACTACTTTTTGAAATGCCAATCATTTTGGGAGCAGCAATTTGCAGTTTGACAGGATTTTTTGTAATTTACAGCCGCAAGGCAAGGAAGCTATTCTCCTGGCGAATATAAACTGTTTTGGGAGTTACTGACAGTATTTCCGTATTTTTGCCAGGTAATGTATATGACCATAATACTTCTCCGGTATCAGCAATTTGATAAAAAACATTCTCTGCTATACAGACAATGCCCTTTGGGGTGTATTGTAATGAATGTATTTCTTTGCCGGGATTTATTTGCCACTCTAACATTCCATTAGCCGTGATTTTACCCAATGTACCCTTAGCGGTTGCAAATACTATCCCCTGAGGATGTTCTACTGCAGCCACTATCTCACTGTCATCATGCCTCCATATAATTTCATCTCGTAAAAGATGTATCTTCTGGATAGAAGCAGGTGTTACTATATACATTTCAGGGTAACTGGCAAAAATACCATTGCCTACAACCTTCCCAATAGGTTTCCTGTAAATACTGACACCTAACACAACATCTATCGCATACAGATATCCATCAGCAGTTACTACACATACCATCTGACCAAATGGAATGGACCTTGAAACAATTGGAGCATTGCAATTAAC
This sequence comes from Leptospira biflexa, assembly GCA_020721905.1. GTDB lineage: Bacteria > Spirochaetota > UBA4802 > UBA4802 > UB4802 > UBA4802. The sequence goes on from DYLU01000009.1 coordinate 2,784, forward strand.
CCTGTGCAGTATCCTGCCATTTTTACCAACAAAATAAATCAAGCCTTCTGTTGTTGGTATTACCAGCTTATCACGTATCTGGACAATACTATCACCAATAATATTTCCTTCAATTCCTATATCCCATCTACTATTGCCTTTTGTATCAAGAGCCTTCAGCGTTTTGCTCTGAAAAATAATAAAATCATCCCATATATATGGTTTAGATATTGGATAATAATCGTGCGTCCATTTTATAAGATTATTTGTACAATAATAGATGCTGTTATTTGTTGTTACAACAACATCATTCCTGTATGGCGTAATAGAAACAATTGGATAAAGATCATTAATACTTAAAGGTTTGTCCTCATCAATACTAACCTGTTCACTTATATCCTGATTGAGCGCATGAAGGACGCGCATCGCCTTTTCATCGGCTATAGTTACAGGAATTGATTCCTGAATTGCTTCATCCAGTGATACCTTTTTTTCTATAACAGCTTTTTGTATGGTTCTGAGTGTAAGCGTATCTATAACACAAGATTTTCCTCCATCAACTACAACACCTGTAATATCTTCCTGTGGCATATCCTGTATGCGCGGTGCAAGAAGCACCCTGCCATCAAGCACAACCAGTTTGGTTGACCTGCTATCGGATTTTACCATAAAAGAAGTTCCGCGAATACCTGCAACAGCAGTTTTTGTTTTTACTAAAACACTATCTCCTTTCTGCAATTTCCGCACTGTTGCATAGAGTATGCCTTTATCCATTGAAGTAGCAAGCGATAGCACCTGCGTTTGCTGCAGAGAATCAATTGAAACTTCAGAATTCTCGTCAATACGCAATGTTGCAGAGCCAATCTCTATTACCGCCATTGACCCCTTTTTACATACAATAGTATCAGATTGCAACACTTCCATGCCGTTGGTAAGATTAATAGAGTCCTTGCCCCTTTGTACCAGAACATTGCCAACAACAACTTTACATAGTGCACGGGTTTGGGCAGGTTTTTCCATAAAGCGGTTAAACAGTACAATACCAAACACAACGACAGCAGCTATGCCTGCCGCAACAATTGAAAGCCACCGTTTTGAATATGATTTTGATGTTCCTGACTTTTCAATGATATCTTTATACGTACATGTATCACGCAAAGCAGGTAATGATGACTGCCAGTTACGTAGCACTGTGAACAGGACATCCGCCGAATCACCTGCATACCCGGCTATTTCTGAATACAGTTCTTTATCATCAGCCCATCTATTCATAACAATCCCAAAATCACAGTATATCTATCTGCCAACGCCCAGTTTAACATGAAATTTTATATGGCTCCCCTTTTTTTAAGGAAGTCCGTGATATACAAAATGGCTCTTTCCATTCGCCATTTTGCAGTACGTTCTGAAATATTTAAAATTGTTGCAATATCACTGTACTGCAATTGCTGTCCAAACCGTAACAGGAATACTTCTTTAAATTTATCAGTTAATGTATCAACAGCCAGAGAAAACTCCTGAGTCAGCTCATTATCAATTATATAATCTTCAGGTGTTTTTACCCCTTCTGCCTGGATCAGACGATGTTCTTCCCTTTCAATCATGGTGTCAGTTTTACGTACTTTATACCTGTGATTCTTAGCACAATTAACTGCAATCTTATAGATCCACGATGAAAATTTACGATTTATATCAAACTTATGCAAATGTCTGTAAGCTCTGATGAATACATCGTGCATAAGATCTATTGCATCTTCTTCATTATAAACATAGTTATATAAAAGTTTAAAAATACGCTCAGAATAACGCTGATAAAGCTCTTCAAATGCCTGGTCATTGCCGTCAATCACACACTTAACCAATTCTTCATCTGTCAGAGCTTTATAAGTTTGACTCATTGTCATTAATATATATCACTGTAATGTATTAAAAGTGCAATGCGGGTGAAAATTTTTTTGTATATTTATTGTATTCATAGTATATGCTTATAGATGTTGACGGGGTTTTCCGGATATACTGAAAACATCCCCAATTAATCCTTCATCCAGCATCGAAATGAGCATATTGGTTTTTTCACGGATTTCATCAGTTGCCAAATATTCAGATTCCTTAATCTGAAAGAGCTCGTCGGCAATATTCAGCGCGGCAAGGATTGCAATCTGCAGTGAGCTTGCATTCGTTATGCTATTTGCAACATCTTCCATTTTTGCATTAACAAAATCAGCAACTCTTGCTATATAATCAGCTGATGCATCTCCTTCTATAGTATAAACCTGCCCCAGTATGGTAACTTTGACTTTATTGGGATTATGCACACCTGATATCATTTTTCATCATCCTCAATAATGATAAAATCTTCATCATCAGAAATTTTGTCTTTTGATTCTTTCTTTTCCGTTGTTTCTTCATCAATTATTATTAAATCCCCATCAACATCATCAATAACTATCTCTTCATCTGTATCATCCAGCAATACGATTTCATCTTCTTCTTTTGGGAGGGTTTCAACTTCCACATCGCCTTTTGATGTTTCAGTATCATCAATGATGATTATATCCTCTTCATCTGCTGGTTTCTCTTCCAGAAATTCCTCTTCAGGTTTTGGTTCAGGGCGTTGTGGTGCTGGCTGCGGTTGTGGTTTTGCTTCAAATGCAGGAGCTTTTCCCGATTTTAATGTATCAAGTTTACCCAGCATTTCAATAATCTTCTTTTCCAGCACTTCCTCGCGCTGTTTAATCTGAGACAGCTCATTGGTGGCATTCTCAATCTCCTTTTTAAGCCGTGCTATTTCCTGCTCCTTTTCTTCCAGGCTCAGGCGCGCTTCTTCAGCCTGTACTTTCAGAGATTCATTATCTGATTCTAACTTGGCATTTTCGGCTCTAAGATCTCCAATAAGCTGTAATGCTTTTATAATCCTGCTTTCAAGCTCCTCTAATTGCTGCATTGTAATCATGAAAAAATCCTCCCCCATTAATCATTTTCAAAAGTTATACCATATTAAATGTCGGCATAAAAAAAACTTCAATAAACTAAAATATTATACCATTTATCTGAAAAAAATAGCTCCAGCATTATCTAAAAAAATATTCACTAACTTTGTACACCATTTTATTGACTGAAAATCAATGCACCATGGTATTCTTCAATTCCGTAACAATAAAGTATAATCATCATAGTATAAAATCAAGAGAATTTTTTTAATTTTTATTATAAAAAACTACCATACAGATGATGCTTCTATTTCCATTACATACCTCAAAGAATACTTATAATCCCGCAATGCATTGTATACTAATCCTATACCTATGTATGTTTTTTCACTAAAGAAATAGCGGACCCCTGGTGAAGTAACCAAAAAGAGTGTATCATTATACCCTTTATACAAAACAGGCAATCCATGCTCCCCGTATACAGGGCTGTCATTAATCCTATCCCCCACACAAAAAGACAGGTATGGCATAAGCGGGAATATCTCATACACAGCAGTCAAAGAAAAATACGCTACATCATTCGTTAATTTCCTGTAATAAAGCATGCTGTCTTTTTTAAAGGGGTTCAACCCAAATAAACTGGACCAGGTGTTTGAACGCGTTACATTAAACGAAAGTCCTTCAAATACCGATTCACCTGGCTGTGGCATAAACGTATAACAGCCGGAAAATAGCAGGGTCAATGAATGTTTGTTATATGCAGCCACAAAACGTAATGAAAATGTTGTAAATCCCGACTCGGTGGGCATGGTTGTTTCATTATAATATGCATCGGGGGCGGTTGGTAATCCCAGTTCAATGAGTATGCCTGATACCACGGTATCACATAACAGCCCAAAACTGTGCCATATACCAACAGCGCAATCACCCATTGTATTGTTCGACAGTGTATGCAGACTGGCCTGTAACAGTGAAGCAGAAAACCTGATATCAGTCCCGGGCAATATGCCTGTTTGTATTTGCATGGTTTCTTTGCTATATGTTGATTTTGTTTGAATTATATCTATACCTGAATACCCTTCAATTGAACCCTCATCAACAGTATACATTGAAGGTGTTAATGGCCTGCCTGTAGCCTGGCTGTGGGAGATAGTAACCATAAAAACAAAAAGCGCCATGATAATGGCGCCTGTAATTTCTTGTTTGAATAGCATAATCAATTACATTGCTACGCAGCTTTGTTGGTTACCTTTTCAACAATTGCCTTGAAAGCATTGGTATCGCTGACTGCGATTTCAGCCAGCATCTTACGATCAATCAGGATATTGGCTTTCTTCATACCGTCAATGAGACGGCTGTATGAAATACCATAAAGCCGTGCAGCGGCATTAATGCGCATAATCCATAATGCCCTGAAATCCCGTTTTTTACGCCTTCTATCCTTATACGAATTCTGCAACTTTTTTCTACGGGCATCTTTTGCAGTTCGCCACAGGTTTTTACGCGCACCGTAAAAACCTTTAACATCTTTTAATATCTTTTCTCTTCTTTTATGATGAACCGTACCTGTTGTAGCTCGTGGCATAATGTGTACCTCACTGTATTATGAATATGGCAGTAATCGTGCAAAGCGCTTTGCATCTGAATCAGATACATATGAAGCCTTCCTTAATGCACGTTTGCGCTTGGGGCTTTTTGATTCCAGAAGATGACTTTTCCATCCTTTTGCACGTTTTAACTTGCCAGTAGCTGTCACCTTAAAACGCTTCTTTGCTCCACTGCTGGTTTTTAACTTGGGCATCGTATACCTCTCTTCACTTATTGATTATTGTGCTCCTGAATCCGCTTTTTCTGTGCAGCTGACATTGGAGCCATTATCATGGTTATATTCCTGCCTTCTTTTGAAGGATTAGTTTCTACTAAGGCCACACCTTCTAAAGCCTGTTTAACATCTTCCAGTACCTTGAATCCCAGATCACTGTGCACCACTTCCCTTCCTCGGAACATGACAGTAAATTTTACCTTATTGCCTTCCTCAATAAATTCCCGTGCGTGGCGTACCTTATGTTGAAAATCATGTAAATCAATAGAAGGTCTTAATTTAATCTCTTTTACCTGAATGACCTTCTGTTTCTTTTTGGCTTCTTTGGCTTTTTTTAATTGCTCAAATTTGAATTTGCTGTAATCTATGATTTTTACAACTGGCGGATCCTGATTGGGTGATATTTCAACCAAATCCAGCCCCTTATCCTGCGCTTTCTGTAATGCTTCCTGTAACGGAATCACCTGCGGACCACCATCTTCGCCAACTAAACGAACCATAGAGGCTCGTATCTCCTCATTTACCCTGAAACGCTTGGTATCAACCCGGTCTATGTTATCCTCCTTACACTATTTCTATACACAAAATTAAAAATCAATTGATATACTATATACCGTATTATAGGAAATATTTCAACGAAAAAATTTTCCTCATCGTATCACTGTTATATATTAATCAACAATAATTCTTACAAAAACTTAAAAAAAATTATACCATGAAGTGCATGCCGTATTGAAACCAGAGTGCACACATTTTCATATCCTGTTCACACGATTACACGCCTATTGTTGAAGAGTTATCTGCCTCTGAATAAATGTAATAAACTCCTCTGTTTTCATTGTTTCAGGCTTCTGCTGGCCCCTTGTACGGACAGCAATAGCATTTTCCTGCATTTCTCTGCCACCAATAACCCCTATATAGGGAACTCGTTGTTCAATAGCATCGCGTATCTTATATTTTATTGTCTCATCACGCAGATCAGTTTTTACCCGTATTCCCTGCAAACGCAGTTTCAGAGCCAGATCTTTTGTATAATCAGCCTGTTCCGGACCCACATTGACAAGTATAATCTGTACTGGCGACAACCATACAGGAAACCTTCCTGCATAATGTTCGGTTAATATGCCTATGAAGCGCTCAATTGATCCTAACAGCGCCCTGTGTATCATGTACGGTCTGTGCTTCTGGCCATCACTGCCAATATAGTAAAGGTCAAACCTATCAGGAAGATTGAAATCAAACTGTATGGTGGTCATCTGCCATTCACGGCCCAATGCATCTTTTACTTTAAGGTCAATTTTTGGCCCATAGAATGCTCCACCACCTTCGTCAACCTCTATATCAAGCTTTTCAGCCTGAACGGCTTTTTTCAATGATTCCTGTGCAGCAATCCAGCGTTTTTCTTCACCTACTGATTTTTGAGGCCTTGTTGCTAAATATGCCTTGATATTGGAAAATCCCAGAACCTTCCACATGTACAATGAAAAACGCAACACCTCGCGAACTTCATCTTCCATCTGTTCAGGAGTGCAGAATATATGTGCATCATCCTGCGTAAAACCACGGACACGCAATAACCCGTGCAATACACCTGATTTTTCATACCGGTATACCGTACCAAGCTCCGCCCATCTGAGTGGCAGATCCCTGTAGGAGTGCAGACTGGTCTGGTAAATCTTGATATGGAAAGGACAGTTCATTGGCTTAATATAGTAGTCATTGCCATCAATGTCCATTGGCGAATACATGTTTTCTTTGTAAAAATCCAAATGACCTGATGTTTCCCACAATGTTGCACGGCCAATATGCGGTGTATACAGTATTTCATAGCCATTCTTAAAGTGCTCTTCACGCCACCACTGTTCCAAGACTGCCCTGAGCCTTCCCCCCTTTGGATGCCAGTATATAAGGCCTCCACCTGCATCCTCATGTATGCTGAATAGATCTAAGTCTTTACCCAGTATCCTGTGATCCCGCTTTTTTACTTCTTCAAGGAAAGTCAGGTGTTCCTTGAGCATTTTTTCATCCGGGAAGGCAATTCCATAAATGCGCTGCAGCATTTTATTGCGCTCATCACCACGCCAGTAAGCACCGGCAATGCTTAAAAGCTTAAATGCCTTTATGTAGCCGGTACTGGGAAGATGTGGTCCACGGCATAGATCAATAAAATCGCCCTGTTCATATAATGAAACAATATCGTCCGATAGTTCCTGCAAAAGTTCAACTTTGTATATTTCACCCAATGTTGAAAATAAATCTATAGCATCCTTACGCGATAATTCTTTGCGGATAATGGGTATATCCTCAGTAACTATCTTGCGCATTTCCTCTTCTATTTTTTCAAGATCTTCCTGAGTAAAACCTTCGGGTTTATCAAAATCATAGTAAAAACCAGTGTCAATAGCAGGACCTATGGACACTTTCACTTCTGGGAAAAGACGTTTAACTGCCTGTGCCATAAGGTGCGATGCAGAGTGCCAGAATACATCCCTGCCTTCGGGGCTGTCAAAGGATATAAGTTCAACCTGTGTGGTGCCGGTAATGACTGTTCGTAAATCCTTAAGTGTCCCATTTAATCTGGCGGCCACCGGTTTACTTTTTCCATTAAGCCGGGCAACAACATCAAGCAGCGTTTTGCCATCCTGTATTTCAAGTGTTTTCCCGTTGTTGAACTGTAACGTTGCCATTTTCACAAGCCTTTATAATAAAATCATAGATACGATGCTATCCTGTTATCTTTTAACATCGTTTTAACTGTATCGTTTTTCAAAAATTTTATAATTACATAATAAAAAATTGGGCGATACCGGAATTGAACCAGTGACCTCCTGCGTGTCGAGCAGGCGCTCTAACCAGGCTGAGCTAATCGCCCATAATACCAGTGATTACTTTCAGGATGAAATGTAAATACGAAAGAGCTTTGTGCCTGTCAAGACTTTTTCATAAATTCACGCTGTAGTGACAGTATAGCACACAATCCAAAAACCACACACCAAATATTAATACATGCATTGAGCAATCCATCCATAACTGTGATTGTGTACATGCCATTCTGCCAGTTGAACGCCATATCAAGTAACCCCAAAAAGATTAAACCACCTGATGCTGGTAAAAGCACGTAAAAAGCTCTGTTACTTCGTTTTATTGCAAGGATTCCTCCAATAATAAGAGCTATCGCCAGTACTGTATCAGGCAGGGGGAAGGAATGTTCATAGGCAAAATAGCATACGGGGGGATTTTCCGGAGCAAGCCCTACCGTGAAAAAGGCAATCCAGAACAGTAAGATTCCTATCCCGGTAACTATCGCCAGATATGCTGTTGTCTTTGGTGACATAAAACCTCCTGTTATTATTTTGATGTTCCCTTTTTCTTTTGCACCTTTTTTATCTGAGAAAGCATCACTGCTTCTACAAGCCACGGGGCATACCGTTTAGCAATCCAGGTAAGCTTACTGTCAAAGTTTGCAAGGATTACAAACTTTTTCTTTTTCATCCCTTTAAGCAGGGCCTGTGCCACTTCATCCGGTGACATCAGCTTTGCTGACTTTGATATCTCTTTGGTTTCATCGGGCTTTGTTCTATTTTCAACTTCAAAGCCCGGAGTGTTGGTGTCAGGGGGGCAGAGCACCGATACAGTAATATTATATTGTTTGAGTTCGCTTCGTAAAACTTCCGAAAACCCAACTATGGCAAATTTTGATGCACTGTAATCACTATACCCAAATACACCTACCAGCCCTGCCAGTGATGCCGTGTTAACAATATAACCTCCTTTGTGTTTCATGTGTGGTACCATAAACGAACAGGTATTCCATATCCCAAACAGATTTATTTTCATGGTTTCTTCAAACTGCTTATAACTTATATCCTCAAAATATTTTGGATAGGCCCTGCCAGCACAATTAATGAGAATATCACAGGAATCAAATTGACGTAATGCCTGAGTAAAAACTTTTTTAACCTGTGCATTATCCGAAACATCGCACTGATACCATGCAAATCGCTGTCCATGGCGTTTTTTTGCCTGTTCTATAGCTACTATGGATTCCTCCAATCTTATGCGATTTCGTGCAAATATAGCAACATTTGCTCCTTCTGATGAAAAGAGCTTAGCCACCGCAAGACCAATACCACTTGAGCCTCCGGTGATAAAGACTGTTTTCCCTGCAAAATTTTCCATAGTTACTATCTCCTTTTATTTTGTTTTCAAGGATTCAAGCTCAAGTGTTTTCAGCCACTGCATTGTGCGCTCAAATCCTTCTTTAAACGATATTCTGGGTACCCAGCCCAATTCGCGTTTTGCTTTATCAATGCTAAATTGCAGGCGCGATCCTAAATTTTTTACAGTATATGTGGTCAACAAAGGGCGCTTTTCTATGTTAAACAGTTTCCATAAAGATTCCATGACCACTGCTGCCATATACGCCATCCGGTAGGGTATATGGGTTGTAATTGGTTTAACACCTAAAGCATTGGCTATGCCTTGGCAAAATTTTTGCAATGTAACGCTTTCTCCGTCATGCACCAGATAGCCATTACCAATAGCCCGCCTGTCAACTGAAATTAACAGTAACAAATCCACCAGATTTTCAACATAGGTTGGCCACACCAGTACATCCTTGCGCCAGAAAATGAGTTCACGTTTTATGATTGCATCAGCCAGAAGCGGTACAAATGTCTGATCACCCGGGCCATAAACCCAGCAGGGATATACCATGGTTACCGGCAGTTTCTTTTCACGATGGTAGCGCCACATCACTTCTTCAGCTTTTATTTTATAATCCGGATATGGCTCACCCCAGGGTTCAAGTGGAAACGATTCATCCATAACCACGTCTTCCCTCAGGCCAAATACATCATTGGTTGAGATATCAACAACCCGCTTAACCTTTGCCCATACTGCAGCCTCACAAACATTTTTTGCTCCACCAACGGTAACTTCTTCAAATAGTTTTTGCGGTGCCCAGTCAGTCACTACAGCAGCACAGTTAAAAATCACATCGCATCCTTTCACTGCTTTTTTTACAGCTTCAAGATCCCTGATATCGCCCTGCACAACCTCTGCTTTATTCTTTTTTAGTTCAGGTATTTTGGGGTCATTGGGTAATATCAGTGCCTTTACTGAATGTTTTTTTGCCAGCAATGCTTTAACTAAATTTCCTCCTATAAATCCTGTTGCACCAGTAACACATGCTTTCATTTTAAAACCTCCCTGACTTTACATTTGTACATTTTAGGCATTTATATTTACTTTCATGCACCTAACTTTTTGTATCTGTTTATTATCAATACTTTATGCTATTTGTATTGAACTATCCATCTATACTTACAAAATTTCAAGTAAAATAAATACTTATAATTTTATGTAATAACTTTCCCAATGAAATCTTTCACGTGAACACCTGCCAAAAAGTTTGACATGTAAGGCAGGAATATCCAATTGCTTAATAATTTTGCTTTTTCTTATCTATCTGGCTTCCACATCCTATCTCCATTACAGGCTCTGACCCCATTTGTGATATGTGTGTCACTGAACAATAAATAATAATACATAGCCTGTTAACGTATACTATCAAGAACACGTTTGCAATAGGGAATATTTTCATTCATATCCCTGAATAAGTATGATGGGTGCTGCATTCCTGCTTTACGGCATACTGCCACGTGATTGCAGGAAAAACAGGTGCCATGATCCTCTTCAACCTCATGCAAATACACTTCAGATGTGAGGATACGATAGAGTTCGCCACGACTGTACCTACCTAACGATTGACAGGACGAATGGGCAATTGTAATACTTTTATCAGCTTTTATAGTAAGTCTTCCCGGACGTATAAGGTGAGGGGGATTCTGAAACCATGGCAGTTGCAATAATTGAGCTGCTACTGCAGCAAGGGGATTTTCAAGTAATGAAACCGGAAACCCATATATATTCAGCAAAGAAATCATTCGTACCAGCGATAAAAAATCATCAGGTGATAACAACTCATTACACACATTGCCTGCATCTTCAGAAACACGAATAAGCTGTATTAGAGTAATTTCCTTTATACCTGGAAATTTGCGTAATGCCCATTGGATAAAATGCGGCACATGTGGCAAAAGGCTTTTTCCAATCACGCAGAAAAGGTATACTGGAATATTATTGCAGAGTGCAATTTCAATCGCTTGTGTTGTTTTTTTAAATGAATGATAACCACGAAAAGTATCATGTATTGCTTCAAATCCCAGTAAGCTGATTGAAAGGCTCAGTCCTTTTATGGATTCAAGCTGCTGTAATGTTTTACTATCTAACAAAAATCTATTTGTATTTAAAAAAATTGACTCATAACCCATTGAAACAGCATCATTCAGGATATCAAAAAGATATACCCACAATAACGGTTCACCACCTGTTATGTGGAGATGTCGATAGCCAATTTCATAACCTTCCCTTAGTATGGAAGATACGGTTTCGTAATCAAGATCATGATGTTCAACACAACCAGATAGTACAAAGCAATGGGTACAGATACTGGTACATCGTGTTGTAACTTCTATTGAAAGGTTTTCCATCTTTACAGCTTCTCGAATCTCAGATGGTAAAGAATTAATCATTGACATTGCATTCTCCACTATCACCCTCCATCCCCTGAACAAAATGAGTGAGCAATTTTTGCATCTCATCTGAAAGGTCAAAAAGGCCAATATCTTCTGCATGTTTTGCAGCAGCTTTTACTTCCTGAATAATCCTTTTTTTAAGAACAGGGATGGCACCTGAAGCCCGTATCATTTCTTCAAGTATATATATGCTATCATTGTTATGCTCTTGTACATTTCCCCCTTCAGTAATGATTGTTCCCATTTTTAAAAATTCATCCCAACAACAACGAACTTTCCCGGGCAGGCTAAGAGTTACTGCAGAATTACGTCCTTTATTCAGATCATCCTTTATGTCCCGGATATCATCATATATCCGCCAGGCTAAACCAAAGCATTCAAGTGAAGTTCTAATAGCTTCTTCTAAAGACATATCCTCCACAAATCGTACAGTCAGCAGGGGAACAATAAGAGCTGTAGCCATTTGATCCCTGAAAATACGTAGATATTCTTCCAGGTTATCAATGCTATTATGCGTGGTTATACTTGCATAATATCTGTTAAGACAGCTATTCACTATTTCTTTCCCTGTATGAATAATTGAGCAAAAAGGTGAAATAGTGTCACAGAATAGCCTCCATCCCTGACTTCGGATCAGGAGAGTCAAATGATCTGGTGCAACCTGACCATCGTTAATATGATTATCTAAAGAATGAAGAAGCATGACCATTGCATGAGCTGTTGCAGCAAGATACATAAAATCCTGTTTAACCCGTGCACCTGTACACCTTGTCATGATATGCGGAATAATTGACCATATAGGCGAATAGTAATGGCTGAAAAAATCTAGATTTTGTCCCGGTTCGATGCCGGCATTATGCATTAAAAATATCATTGCAGAGGTTTGAACCGATGCCGGAAGAGAACGAACAAGGTTGATCATAGCATCGTTCATTTTTGTATAAAAATACGCTATCCCTTCATCTGTAGATGTATGTCCAGAATGAAAATCAATATTTGAAACCATTATATATTTTTCCATTACAATTATTAATTGTTGCAGATATATGAACCCTCAAGATATTGAGTATTACACAAATAAGTATTTTTGACAAGATAATTATTAATTTCTCAATTTAATCATTTTGGATTTATTAAAACACTACCAAAAAATATGTTGAAATATTATTTAGATTATTCATTATATGCGTAAATATTGACATATTTTTGGAGGTAAGTATGGCAGATTTTATTGATTTTGTTGCGAAAGAAGCCGGGAACCGTGAACTGGGGAAAAAATTTATTGAATTACTTAAGGAAGGGGATGCCCGGGAATTAAAAAACTTCTTTGATTCCAGTGATTATACCGGAGTATCAATTGATGACTGCAAAACCCTTATAAACAATAGGCAGGCAATTATCAATTCAGCAGACGCAAATCTCAAGGATTATTAATGCTTCAATGAATTTTAGCAAATTGATAATATTCATCATAGCAGCGCTTTTACTATGCAGTAATTCAGCATTATCTTTTGAGGGTAATGACAATCATGTTTTTTCACTTTCAGAAGAAATAATGTCATTACCTAAAAATTGGTATTTTAGGGCCGAGGATCTGGAAAAATACAAAGAAAAACATTATGACCATTCATCTTGGAAAATTCATGCTATAAACCAACCCTGGCATACCCAAAAAGAATTCCGTAATTATACCGGAAATGTATGGTACAGGATTGTTTTTAACTGTGACATTTGCAATAACTATAAGGGTGACCTTGCTTTATTAGTTCCAATACACTATCGTGGTGCTCAGTTTTATTTAAATGGTGTATTGGTTAAAGAAACGCGCCCTTTTATTAATGGGATATCTCCAAAAAAACTTGGGAAGCCTGATAGTATCATTTTACCACGCAGTTTAGTGACAAAAGAAAATAATGTAATCGCAATACGGATGAGTTCATTTGACTATAATTCCGGTTTTGAGGGGATCATAAAAATCGGGACTCTCCCAAAAATATCAGAAGTTTTTGTTCAAAACAATTTATTCTACGGGCTTTTAATAGGGATTAATTTATTCCTATCGTTATATTTTATTCTGCTTTTTTATTACAGAAACAAAGAACGATTTTACCTTTATTTTGCCGGAATGTCTTTTTCATTTGCATTATGGACAACCGGTTATATTGGCATTATTTTCTGGATAATTGATAATAGGATAGCCTATCTTATATTAGCTTATTGCGGTTCAGCAAGCATTGTTATCTTTGCAATCTTATTTATTCATTCTTTTTTGTCGTTGCAATATAACGTATTCTCAAAATTGCTTATTGCAGTATTGGTATTTTTCCTGATTTATTGTACCATGGAAATAATTCTTACCGGGCTGGTTGTATCATACCGAATGTATTTATTCAGGATTTTTCTGCTGACCTGTCTTATTTATATGCTCTACACAACAATATTGTGTTTGTATGCAATTAAGATTAAAAGGCCCCATGCTCTTAAAATATTGGCAGGTATCATTGTAGCATATTTATTCATTTTCTCATCTGTTTTGACATGGCTTCATATAATTGATTTTACCCCTTCATCTATAGAACCATTCATGGCAATGATTTTTGTTTTTGCCTTTGTGCTTGCTTCACGTTATGCTCAGGTATTTACTGAACTTGAGAACACTCACTCAAAACTTCTTGTCCTTGATAAAATGAAAGACGACTTTCTGGCAACCACCAGCCATGAACTTAAAACTCCTCTGCATGGTATAATGGGCATCACAGAAACAATCATGGATGGTTGCCTGGGATCTGTAACTGAAAAACAGAAGCAAAATCTTAGCCTCATATATGATGAGGCAGAACATCTCAACAGAATGGTTGCTGATATTCTTGACTTTAGCAAACTCCGCGCAGGGAAGGTTGACTTATTCCTTGAGCATCTATCGGTTGAGCAGGTTGCCGGAACAGTGGTTTCGCTTTTGACACCTGAAGCTCATAAAAAAGGTCTATCGCTTGCATTAAAATGTTCAAACTCCTGCGAACTAATTGCTGACCGTAATCGCCTCAGACAAATTCTTATGAATCTTGTGGGAAATGCAATTAAATTTTCAGAAAAAGGAACTATAACTATTGCAGTACAACCTACTTCAAGTAATAATATTGCAATTACAGTGAGCGATGAAGGAATTGGTATTAATGCTTTGAATAGAGAGCGGATATGGGATCCATTTGCACAGGCAGAAAATCCTGATATCCGCCAATCCAAAGGCACAGGTTTGGGACTGCCAATAACAAAGTATCTGGTTGAACTTCACGGCGGAACCATTGATGTAGAGAGTCAGGAAGGAAAAGGTACGTCATTTATTGTAACACTCCCAAAAGAACCTGTCATGCACGGAATCCCAATAATTAAACAATCGAAAGAACAAAAAAAGCGGATCTTGTATTTCCTGAAACAACATTACACACAACATGTGAACAGAATGAATCGCCAACCAACATAAAGCACTATACAAAGGCTCGTATTCTGGTGGTTGATGATGATGAAGTAAACTTGAATATTATTGAAAGTTTTTGTTCTATTGCAAACTACGAAATTATGACCGCAAGCGATGGTCCAACAGCATTAAAACTTCTGGAAGAGCATACCTTTGACCTTACCTTATACTGCTGGATCTTATGCTTCCGCGGATGAGTGGATACGAGGTATGCCAAAAAATCAGACAACTGAATAAATATCCATACCTGCCCATTATCATGGTAACAGCGCGTGACGCTGCATCCGATATAGTACGAGGTTTTGTTACCGGAGCCAATGATTATATTACCAAACCATTCACACGAAATGAACTTCTTATCAGGATTGAAAATCAACTGGCGGTAAAGCAACTGCTTGATCTTGAGCACTCAATGATACAAGATTTACAACAAGAAGAGACAGGAACAAACAAAAGTCTATTCCAGCGCAGCGTGCAATTAAAACAATTAGCGCTCCAGACGCTTGCATGGGAACGGCTTATTAAAGATGATTTAGAAGTTGCCCATGTCTTTCAGAAACGCCTTATGTCTTTACCCGGGCAGCTGTCAGGATTGGATTTTTATGTTTTTTATCACCCGTTATTACGGCTCAGTGGCGACATTTATGATATAGTTAAGCTTAAAACGGGAATTATTAGAATATTTTTAGCTGACGCTACAGGACATGGGATAACGGCTTCACTCAATACGGTAAAAATTCTTTCAGAATACGCTGCAGTTAAAGAAACAATGCAAACACCGCAACAATTACTCACTTTTTTAAATAGCCGTTTCATTCAATTATTCAGGGATTATCAGATAGTTTTTACCTGCCTTATTGCTGATATCAATATACATGATGGAACGATTGAACTTGTTTCAGCAGGGCATCCGGCTGCATGTATTATTGATAACGGCACCATTGATTTTATAAAACCACGAGGACCCATTATTGGACTTACCGGTACGTACGAATACCAGCAGGTAGAACTATCATTAAAAAATGGCGATATTGTCCTGTTTTATACTGATGGCTTGCTTGACCTCATCCATAATCAGTATACAGATACAAAAAATTCTCATGTTAATGAACAGGAAATACTTAAAGAACGAATCCGCACTGCAGGTCCTATTCAATCCATGGAAAAGCTTTGCACTTCACTTCTTGTTGGTGGCAATAAAGATCCTCATGAAGCAATCAATGATGATATTACTATAATTGCTTTACGAAAAGAATAATGCAGCGTAAGCTCCCTGTTATTAAGCATAAGCAAAGGTTAACGTTACTACCACTGTATTATTGATTTATACATATTTGTTTTTATAATAATATCACCCGTTGCAGGGGTAAATTGAATAAGACTACAATTAACAAGCTGTTTATACTTGTGTGGAATTCGCGCGCGTATATAATAACTGTGTCCTGATCCGCCAGGAGTATATATCTCAAGTGAATTTTTCTTAATTTTAAAATTAACAGCAGAAGAATTATATACAACAAACTCATAGAAAGCATCCTTTACCGTCATCCACCGTATCCAGGGGTAATTTTGCTTTAATGAACCAAATTCCCTTTCAAATCTGCTTTTCAGCCAGAGCCACCCTTCGTATGATTTTGAACGCATTTCGTCAAAAACATCATCAGGATGAATAAAATGGCTGATTATCCCAAAATTATGAAACGCATCGTATAAAGCAAATTTATCAAAATCCTGGAAATAGTATCCTGATGTTATACGTGGTATCTGATAAAACCTGTTATCAGGTGTCCAGTCAAACTCCTGTTCCACTTCACCGCTTTTTGCAACATACAGCGTTGCTACAACCCGTATACTGGGGAATACTTCCCCCAAAGCCTGCAATCCTGCCTGGTCAATAATGTTATGTGGTGCAACATAACTAAACGGCAGGGCGCTTTCACCATAAAGCGCTATCCATTCGTTTTTTGCAACAGTGAGAGCCTGCACCATTGTTTTTTTATCAGGCCATGGATTGGAATCATACTCTTTTGGTTTTGTCAGGGTTAATGACATATGATTGTATCCATGGAGGCCCATTTCAAATCCTTGTTTCAACACTTCCAGTCCCATTTTAGTACTGAGCCCATTTTGGGACAGATAAAAATCCCTTACCGCAAAGCCTGCATCATCTGCTTTTGTATCGCGATTGTAATTAAAAATCAAAAAACTTGAATAGACAAACCCAAACTGCTTTTGCCATGCCAGTATATCTTTAAACCATACATCAGAAATAAAAAGTGTGTCTGTTTCTTCAGGTAGTTTCTTTAATTTCTCAATGATTTCTTCCAGCTTCTTGCGGTTGAATTTATCCTTTTCATTTTGTAACAGGTCACTGTAATATTTTATTCTGTATGGTTTATAGGCAACATTCCACCATGGTGCAGGAAAGTCATCTATCATGATTAAACCAACATTTATCATCCCTGTTGCAAACGCATCTGCAATTTTATAAATGCTCTGAACAATCATCCCGCGAGTCAATTTAGATTTATGCAGCAAATTAGTATTCCAGTACAATATCCTGCCTTTCTTTATTGTTCTTTCCCATACAACAGGGTATTTATCTGCATCAAATAATGTATTTACCGTCCCAATAACTTTAACATCACTTTCCAGAACCGCTTTGCGGACATTACAGTCTATATCATCACCGGGTACATTTACTCCATTTAAAAACATTGTTGGATGTAAAGTAAAACCCTGCTTAAAATACTCTTCTTCTTTTATATATTCTTTGATTCCTATAAATGCATTCAATTCACCATCCGGTTCAACATAATTTAGAAATATACATTTACCACCATTTTCAACATATCTTTTGATCAAGTGGAAGGGTATTGCACTTTTTCTTCTTGTTGCTACCACAATCGCTTCGTACTCCGACAAATCATCTGGAACCAATCCTTTCAGCTCTTCACTCTGGTAAACATCATATCGGATTTTTGCATATTTGAATGCGTATTGTATGTTGTTGAGAACTTGTTGCACCAGATCAATATCGCCAAGAATGGCTCCTACGTTCAAATACCCATCATCATAGAACAGCGCTTCTTTAATAAACGCTGAGGTATTAAGCATTACTTTATTTCCACGGACAACATAGTTTTCCAGTGCAAATGCTCCGGTTTTGGAAATGACAATAACGCTGGATTTACCGTCACCTGCCTGTGGAGGTGCATCAGTTCGCTGAAGCTGTAAATACGTCTTTACATCATCACGCAGGGGAATAATCTGCTGGTAGTGGAGAGATTTTGTTACATCCTGCTTTTCATCTTTTTCTACCATTGTGCTGTCTTTATAAGTAATTTTTATAGTATTAGGGTTATTTGTCCAATAACCCTGAAAATATATCCCTATTCGTGTCAAAAGCGGACGAATATACGGCAACAAATCCCATTTGGTTTCATTGCCATCCTTGTACCCATAGGCACCATATGAATTAACGATAATAATCTTTATCCCTTTGTCAGCTGCTCCAATCATAAATTGTGCATAATTAACACCAATATCCCTGCTGGCAACAACTCCTCCATTATACCAGGTAACTATCGCCCGTATATCATGAAGATTACTTAACGAAGAAAAGCCATTATCAAAATCATGATACTTGACTTTAAGGCCGTATGATGTTATATCCTTTTCAAAAAACCATTTTAAAGGATTGCTTTGATTGGTATATCCTTCTGATGATTTATAGATGCATAACACCGTGAGTCCCTTTGCTTTTGCAAAAGAACTCACGCTGGAAACTATTATAATACAAAAAGATACTGCTACCAAAACGCCAGTTTTAATAAAGTTCAATCTCATAGCGCACATCCCATTTTGAAGGTTTATCTTTAAGATACTGTAATTCTGATCCTGCGCCAACAGTTTTTATTTCTGCTGAAAGATTTTTTAATCGTTCAGCTATTACTGCAGCCTGTTTTTGCGATAAAGCCATATTGGATTGCCTGCTTCCTTGAGCATCGGTATAGGCAACAATATTAATCCGTGTAAAACCACCCATTTTAGTCAATTTACCTGCAAGCTGGTCAAGTATTAACACCCCATTGACGGTAAGCTCATCACTTCGTCCTTTAAATATTGTATCCTGATTAAACATATATACAACCCGTTTGCCTTTGTCCTGTTTTATCAGAAATCCCACCATAAACGGCACTTTTTTTGATACTGCAGTATTGCCTGCATCATCCGTTATCTCCATCTGGGCTTCCAGTTGCATATTATAAACTGCTGGTTCACCTTTATCATCAGTACCATCCCACGAAATAACCTTAGGCGGTATGCCGGCTCCATTAATTACCTTTACCACAGCACCATCATCGCGCATAAATCTAATCTGCCATTGTGCAACATCTCCATTAACTGATGGAGTGATGCGCAACGTTGTTTGCAGCGGTATAACTTCATTTGCCTCCACTTTTATATCAACAGCAACTCTGGTAACGACACTCACAGCAGTAGCAGGCGATTTAACGACAATCCCATCATCATATTTTACAGTAAGTGCAGCTGAATATTCGCCATCCGGTACTGTCTTTAGGTTATCATCTAATCCATCCCACAACACATCATACGGGATAAAGTCATTACCTTTGATTGTTTTAACAAGTTTATTCTTACTGCTTATGGAAACAAACCAGCTGGCTACGTTTTTCTTGTCCGTTGCCTGGATAATAAAACTTACTGTATCCTTAATCTTATCACCATTTGGCGAAAATTTGAGATATGATGGAGTAAGAGCAACAGCACGTTTAGATGTAGATAGCACAATCTCCTGCTTTTTTGAACTGAACTTTTCACCAGCCGAATTCTGTATGGTAAGCTGAACATAGTATTTGCCCTCATTAGCCAGCACATTGTTTCTGGCTGTACCATCCCATCTGAACGTTCCCGGCACCGGACCCGCTAAACTGTACTCCTGAATCTTTTCACCTTTTTCGTTAAGTATTTCAATCCACCACTGCTGTATACCTTTTTCATCAAATGCAGTTAAACTCAAAGTTGCAAAATCATCCCTGCCATCACCGTCAGGCGTAATAAGCGTTGGATTTTCTGAAACAAATAGTACCGGTTTGCCACCAGCTCCTTTTGGAGTATAGATAGTAAAGAATTGACCAGTTACACCAAATTTAAGATCATTGGAAATATAGGTTTCATCTGTTGTTGAATCGGGGAGAGTAACATTTGAATATGTATACTCGGCAAACACTTTAAGCTTATCCCAATTATATGAAATAGAGATACCAGGCATCATTGTTGTTTGTTCAAGAGAGTTATACAGGTACTGGAAGAATAATGAATATACAAAATTTCCCCCAAACAGATTTTCAACCTGCTGTGATACTTTAGCCATTGGTCCATAATAGGAAACACCTTCAGGTGCCCAGTATGGAACAAGCAGTATATCTCCGGAAGAGTACTGGCTGAATTTTGTATCCTCATAAGAATAAATACCTGCAATATCAAAGAACATGTTCCACTGCAGCATACGATATACTCGTACAGTGAGCTGATTATAGCTTGATAGCCGCGTATTTGAATCTGACATCATCCGGTACTGCACACTATTATACCAGAAGAGACTTTTGCTTAGCGGGAAATCATACTCAGAGAAATTAATATCAACCAAACCCTCTATCATAGTATAGGTAATTGCGTCCCTGAACTTCATCTTCAATGATTGTGATAAATCATTCTCATCATCATGACTATATGCAACTTTTATGGTTATACCTGTTCCCGGAGGCATCCACCAGAATCCGGCACCATAGGATAATGACATATAGTTCAGTGATGTATCATACAAAGGATTGTTATAGTCTACCGTACCCGAATACATGTTACCGCCCAGATGTGCAAAAAGCCGCATATATAAAAACCTTAAGGGAACTGCAATTTCAGCAAAAGCTTTATGCATAGTTACATTGCCATCTGAAGGATAAAAAAGCTGTCCCGTTGTTGCTATCCCACCTGAATCAGTCTGTTTTGTGAATTCATAGCCAGCCTGTATTGTAAAATACTGACCTGGCTCATACAAACCACTGATACCAATGCCATACCGTGTTCTGATATTATCACTGAAATATATGCCGTTACCGGTAATGGAAGGAGCATGTTGTTTCTGTAATTCATAATGAGCTTTTCGGGCATGTTCAAAATCAGGCTGGGCATTGATGCATATTTCATAGTTTTCTTTAGCATCTTTCCAGTATCCCAGAAGTTCATTAATATTCCCCATAGCAAAATTTGCTTCCACATTCAATGGCTGCACTTTTAAAATATTTGAATAATATTCCCGTGAGGCATTATAATTGCCATTCTGCAGGTAAAAGTTGGCTATCTCTTTATAAATACGCGCATTGTCCAGCTCCAGGTCTAAAAACTGCTTTTCATATACATTACGCATTGTTGCAAGACCAAATGAAAGTTTCTGGTCAATATCTTCACCAATAGAATCCAGCAATGAGTTTGCATTTTCCAGTAAAACTTCAATATCCTGAAGTGAGCCTTGAGAAGAAATTTCTGCTTTATTTAATTTTGCAAGCGAAAGTATCTGTTCAATATCATTCTTGTATGCTGTGGATATTTTTTTACTCTGCAACGACCCTTCCAAAAGAACTATCGCATCATTGTATTTTTTTGTTTGTGCATATGCAAGCGGCAATCCGGGAAATTCAGCTGCTACAGCTAATTTTTTTACTGACTCAAAAGAACTGACTGCATTTGACGGTTTACCATACAACAAATCAATGGTTCCCTGAACCTTGTATGGCTGATACATCTGTGGATTTAATTTCTTTGCAGTGGCAGCATACCGGTAAATCCTGTCAGGCTCAAAGTGCCACCCTGTTGCAGCCTGCATTGCCGTATATGTCTGCACATCTTTACCAAATGCAGCAGTGATATCATTGTATACATACAGCTCTTTTTGTATTTCTTTTAATTTTGCATTGTACCCTTCCAGCTTTGCTTTATCGCTGGCAAGAGACGTTGGCTCATTGACAGCCTTGCCTTTCTTTTTATCTTCTATAAGTTTTGCATACCTTTTCTGAATTGTACTGACATCATCGTGAACGGTTTTTATCAACGGCATCAAAGAATGCAGTCCAACAGTGTGTATGGCTAACCGCGTTAATTTCTGCTCTGCCTGCTCAATTGAATGAAACATCTTATATGCAAGCAGGGCATCGTATTCCTTAACTGCATCCCCATACATTCTGTTCCATATATACGTATCAACAAGCCCTTTTCGTAAATTGATATCGTCAGGATTTTTTACCAGTGCTTCTTTATAGCTTTCTATTAAAGCTCTACGTTCTTTTGCAAGCTCATCTTTAACATCAAGTGATATGCCCGATAGCTCTGGATATAAATCCACAATCTGTCTTGCATCATTAATTATTTTACCCGCTTTTGCATTTTCGCCCAAATCAAGATATACCTTGGCTAATTTCTTGTAAGCTGATATCTGTTTTTCATTTATATCAATGATGCGGTAATACTGCCGTATGGCATCATATGACCTTCCGGACCAGTAATAATTGTCGCCTAAAACCTCAAGCACTTCAACATTAGCTGGCGCTATGGCTTCAGCCTTTTCAAATGTGGTGATAGCTCTGTTCATTTCGCCTTTCCACGAATACTGTGTACCCAGTGAAATATACGCATCCACATTTTCGGGATCTATTGCGATTATTTCCTGATAATACTTTATTGCTTCATCGTAGCGGTTGTTCCATCCTGCCAGCACTGAAAGAAGCTTTCGTGCTGTTATGTTCTTTTCATCTATTGATATGATATTTTTATATTCACTGATGGCTGCATCTAATTGATCGGACCATGAATAAAATGCTGCCAGCTGCAATCTTATATCTATATCACGCGGATTTTTTTCTAAATATTTCTTCAGCAAAAATATAGCTTTATTATAATCATACAGCCATCCATATATCTGAACAAGAGTAAACAGTGCTTCCCTATCGCTGATATTTGCACGCAATTTTTTTTCATAAAACTCAGGGGAATTAAACAATATGCCATCACCCGGAGTGGCAAAATCTTTTGGTGCAACCTCAGGGAAATCCATAAGCTGTGTTATACCCGTACTGTATTGGGGCAGTAATAAAATGGTATCAATATAAAAGTAGTAATCCCAGCCACTGCTTCTTTTTTGTTTTACTCGGACCGTGAGGGTGTGTTTACCGGCATTGAGTGTACCACTTGCAATTTTTACCCAGTAGAATCCACCAATACCATAAAAACTTTTTACATAAACATTTTCAGCCGAAGCTGCCTGAAATGGGCCATTATCAATCTTCCATTCAATGGGTGATGCATAGCCTGGCCTGTCCTTATATGCTGATCCGGGCGGTGTACATCCCATCCACAGATCATACTCCTTGGTATGGGTAACGTAAAAAACATAGTTGGCAAAATAACCGTCCTGTGGGGGATCAACATCCTTTGAGAGCTGCAGTGCAAACTTATTACTGCAGAAAAAGTTATAAATGGGTTCACGGGCAAAATTAGTTGATACTGCATGCTCCCCTTCAATCCATATATAGTTTTTATATGTTATCTTAGAAGTGCGGATTGTTTCATTGCCCTGAGCATTATCTGTAACATTATCTGTAAATTGTGCATAGGTTATAGCTGCTAAAATGAGTGCACATGGTATTGCAAAAAATATCATTAATGTTTTTTTTGTTTTCATATATACCTCTTTATCCCCATATGTTACCTTACTTTACTAATTTTTGAAGTATCATTATTGCCTGCAATCCGGTTACCGATTCATCAGGATATGCATCCTGGCTCAGGGAGGCACTCATAATACCTAAATCAACAGCCAGGCGCATAGCACTATAATACACATTATCATTTTTTATATCATTGAAAAAAGGAGGTGATTCATTTTTAAATTTTGACCGCAACCCTTCATTATTCCGTGATACTACTAAAAAATCCTCAACAATCTTTGCCATCTCACCACGGGATACTACCATAAATGGTTCAAATACACTACCCTGAATATACGAAAATAAGCCCCTGCCGCGTAAAGAAACAATTGCATTCTTATACCGGGATTTTTCCAGATCAATAAAATTGGCATCAAGCGGCTTTGCAGCAGAAATATACTTTTGCAATTCAAATATTTCATACATTATATATGCAAGCTTATCCCTTGTCATTGTTGGCTCAAGAATAACGTCAGATACTTTTGCCACATTGATGGACAATGTCTTTATACGGGATATAACTTCAAGCCGGTTGGCAGCAACAACCTGTAATTCCCTATTAAGCAATAAGGCTTTTGTGTAACTCTCACGTGCCCTGTCATAGTCTGCCTTGAAAAAATAAGCATCGCCGGTTGTGATATACGCCATAGGGTTTTCCGATACATCCAGTGACTTTATTATATCAAGCGCATCCTGTGCACCCAATTTCCCTTTTGTAGCAAGCAGTAAACGTGCCTGTATAATTACCCCCAGTGGATTATTACCCGATGGCAATGACTGTGCAAGTTCAACCTGTGCTGTTGCATCCTGATAGTTCCCTTTTAGAAAATAATAGTAGGCCAGTAAAGCAGCTGCAGCTGGATCAGATTTTTTTTCTTTTAACAGTTCACCCTGCCGCTGCATCAAAAGAGCATAGGCTTTGTTGATAAGCTTGTCTTTTTGTACAGGATTCTCCAGTGATTCCGCACTGGTTAAATTTTTATATATAAGTTCATAATCCTTTTGCGGGCTCTGCTTTATTAATTGCCCGCAGGAAATAAAAAATATGAGTATGAAAATAAATATCTTTTTCATAGCACACCACCATCATATTATTTACACAATTTACGAAGTATTATCAACAAATTATACTAAAAATAAATAACTTTTTACAAGAAAAATAATGATAATTTTTAAATATAATATACCATCACAGCCTGAAAAAAATCGTGCTCTGTGGTAATAATCTTTTTTTCATCAATAATAGCAGGATACGGCAAACAGAAGCTGTGCAGGTGCATATAATGACCAGGTGACAACAGTGCTATGAGGAATCCTGTATACAAACTGGTTAAATGCAAGAACACCGTCAGATATGGCAAAAAGGATTGCGGCTATGGTTACAATAGCACCCCGGGGATATTCATTTTTAATAAACGTACCAATAGAAAGCAACAATACCATGCATAAAACAAGCATATACAGTATGACCGGAACATATAATTTGCCTTTTGCTTTGTGAATTATCAGATAATACAAAAGGAAAATTGTAAGAATAACCATCATAATAATTACATCAATGATTTCAAAATGATAATTAATACTCAGCGCATACACATAACACATATGGGTTAATAAAAAGAAAAAAAGGCCATGAATGAAAAAGCTGATCTCTTCAATCATGAGAAAGGTATCTGCAATTAACGCAAATACAAGTCCTGCAATGATAAAAATATTATATACAGTAAAGCCACGGACATATGACAGATACAATGCAACAACAATGATTAAATAGGTGATAAGGGGGGTAAAAATATATTTTAGCTTCAAAATCTTTTTAAAAGCCACTATCTCACGTAGTATAAAAATAATAAAAAATATAGCAACAAGATATGCAATATTCGTCTGCACAATAATATCAGGCATACTGTTTCCTCTCTACATCCATCAAAATGGTTGGGGGGTAAGCATTAATACTTATTTTTTGGATTGTCAATGTTTTTTTCTTTGTGCGTCTGTAATATATCGGTAATATCTTTCAGTGTATCAGGCTTAACCTGCGACTGCATTGCTGCTATATTTTCTTTCTGGATTTCATCATATATCTCTTTGCGATGAACAGCAACAGATTTTGGTGCCTTGATTCCCAGTTTAACCTGATCACCCTTGATATCAATAATGACTATCTCAATATCATCGCCAATCATAATGCTTTCGTTTACTTTTCGCGCCAGTACCAGCATGCAATCACCCCTTCACCTGTGTTTTTTTTATCTCTTCCAGGATGTAATGGCGCACCGAATATTTATCGCTTAATGATATGGCCTGTTTACCTTTTCGGGTTTTGGGATTAATAAGGACAGGCCCCTGCAGATTGGCTGTCATTCTGGAAGGGTCTTCCGGTATGGTAACTATCGCAAACACTATAACTTCATCAGGACTTTTTGCACCTATATCCTCTAAATCTTCCGGCATAACATTCAGTTCATACTGCACCATAAAATCTATTGGCCGTATAATCACAAACGCTAAATCAGGTTCATCATACGCCTGCAGCCATTTAAACGGAGATTTTTCACTGGCATCCAGAATGACAAATTGTTTAATGTCCTCAAAACCGTAAATGCCTTCAGGAAAATCAATAATCTGCCGTTCATCAACTTCAATTTGCCCAAATGGTTTTGTTGCTATTGTAACCAACGGTAGCACCTCTTCATAGCGTAATTATCGCAGGAAATCCATCAGTGTTGGCTTAATTGATCGCGCACCAACCGCCAGTGCATAGTTGTGTACCGATTCAAGCCACCTGAAGTTCATTATGGTTTCAGGGAAATCAATTCCTTCAGATTTTGCCAGTATGTCAAGTATATTACTCTTTGCATATTCCGAACGTTTTGCCAGTTCTTCAATGCGGTTTTCCTTTGCACCCACCGCAGCAATGTGTCGCAACACATTATCAAGTGCCATATCAATGAGCCCCAAATCCCTGCCTCCTACCAGTTCCTGATCCCCTCGTACCAAATCGTCCCTGAGTTGAATCACCATGTCAAAGACTGACATGCCACTTACCGAAACTGTTGGGTCAACATTGTTTGGCGGGTTGGGAAAATCAGGATTCACCATGCCAGCATCGCGTAAAAATGTACCACTGCCTTCATCCTCAAGCCAGATAGCATGCGGAACCGTTGTTTCAAGTACCAAATTGTTACGCGCACCTATTGATGCTTTTACACTGAGACCAGCATTATTAATCTTATCTATGACCATATCAATGGTATCGCCTGCAGCAACCTGAATTGAAACGCCATCAATCTTAAACGACTGTGTGGCAAGCGCTCTGTATTGTGACACGTCTTTGTTAGCCGATAGCACCTGATTGGTTGCCCAGAATGCCCAGTTGCCGGGAACATTGACATCAAGGTATTCACCGGTAGCAACTTCACGCAGTATCTTCCCCATATTGCCCCTATACTGCACGCCTATCATGGCATTGCCCTGATTGCCTGCAGTGAGTGTCTGATAGATGGGAACAAAGGGATCCGGTATATTTTCAGTGCCTGTCTGATAGCCACCAAAGATGGGCTTACCGGTGGCGCCCCTGATATTTGCAATGTTGACGAGTTCTTCCAGCATCTGATTGATTTCGGTTGCCGCGGCCTCCTTTCGTTCAAATGAAGTGTAGATGCCATGTGCCCCCTGAACTGCCAGAACACGCAGACGCTGAAAAATCCGTATGACCGATTGCAGCGCAGAATCAACTTCATTCAATTTTGATTTTGATTCATCAATGTTTTTAATATACTGCTCTATCTCAACCAGTGCAGTCCTGTACAGCATCTGATTGGTGGCAGCCACAGGATTATCGCGCGGGAACTGTACATTTTTCCCCGTAGCAAGCATATCCTGCATTTTATCCATTTCCTGCTGATGCTTATTCAGGTTGTATATCATGGTGTTATTAATCATCTGATTGGTTACACGTTGCATGGCTTATACCCCCTGGCCTAATTTGATGATAGTTTCAAGCATTCTGTCAATCATGGCAATCACCCGCGCTGATGCATTGTAACCGTGCTGGAACTGTACCATGTTGGCCATCTCTTCATCCAGGTTAATTCCCGATACCGATTCGCGAAGATTGGCCAGATTTTTTAGTAACGTTTCCTGACTTGCAATTCTGTCTTTTGCTTCCTCACCCTGCGAACCAATGCGTGAAATAAGCGATGTATAGAAATCATTGAACGTTGCATTTGAATCTATCATAGCATGCTTGTGCTTGAGTGCTGCCATTGCCAGTGCATTGGATCCATCACCAACACCATTGGATGTGTTGTAGTCGCCGGTACCACCCAAATCTTTTCCTTTTGCAGCAGCTATTGAATCAATATCGTATTTAATTGCATCATCAATATCCATGTACGAGGCAGGATTAAACATTGGCGTAATGGTGATATGTTCTCGTGATGCAATTATCTTCCGTATATCATCCACCCTGCGATAATCAAAGGCACCCTGTGGACCTGACTCTTTCAAAATGCCGGCATACCCCACTAACAGTTGCCCTGAATCTTCCAGGTGCCGTATAATAAAATTTTTCTTATCGGTATCTTCGGCGATAGTAGCTTTGAAAGCTAACTGGCTGTTGTGATTGATGTAACCCACAACGCCAATCTTTGCATCATTGACACGCTTGATCACATCAAACAGCGTATCAGTAGCATAATAATTTATCCTGATTTCCTGATCCAGCGCATTGTTCTTTACAAAAGTAAGCGTACCGGTAATCCCAATGGCAGCGGAAGCATCAACCTTATTGTTACCTGAGATTTTAAACAGTGCTGTTACATCATTGATGCCATCATTGTTCAGGTCAAAGTTTCCTTCCACATTGTCGCTTACGGTGATGTGTTTAAAAAAATTATTATTTGTCTGATTGTTTTTCCCAAAGCCATCGCGGTGCACTTCATTAATGAGGTCAGCCAGATTTATTGCAAAAGCATTGACATCGTTTATATTCTGGCGCAAAACCTCATCACGTATTGATATAAGACCTGCTAACTCACCACTTTGAATATTAACATCAGTGAGCGTCTGTTTCCACAGTACCTTATACATACCATTATTGTCCGGATCCTCAATGGCAGATAGTGGCCTGAATACCTCGCCCTGCACCAGGTTTTCCCCGCCAATATAAACAATGAGCTCATCCTTATCCGTGCGGCTAACATTAATATTTATAAGCAAAGAGAGCCTTTCTATTAATGCATCACGCTTGTCTTTCAGGTCATTGGGATTGTCGCCCAGGGCTTCAGCCTTCAGTATTCGTTCATTTAAATCGCGGATAGTCTTAGCATATTCGTTTATTTGTTCCACGGTGTGCCCAATCTGCCTGTTTGCCTGTTTCTGAAGTTCATATAATTTACCATACACATATTTCACTTCATTTGCTAAAGCTATTGCCTTTTCCTTCACCACCTCACGGGTTGAACGCTCTTCTGGATATTTTGACAATTCCTGAAATCCTTCCCACAACGCATCCAGGCGGCTTCTAATTGACTGGTCTGATGGTTCATTATATACCATTTCAATCTGGTAGATAAAATCATTGCGCGCTTTCCAGTACCCGGATGCCTGCTTTTCAACCATGATACGGTCATCAATAAATTCATCGCGGATGCGCTCTATCATTGCCACTTCACTGCCCTGACCAATATTGCCGGGCTGATTAGCCCTGTTTAAAGCCGGTACATACAATGGATCAGATGCCGTTATCACCACGCGCTGGCGTGAATATTCTTCATTTGCTGCATTTGAAATATTGTGCCCTGTAACATGCAATGCCTGCTGGTGAGCAAGTAACCCTTTTTTACCAATTTCTATTCCCATGAATGTCGAATTCATAAACCACCTCACACCGTTTTATTCATCAACACTGCCCCGCTGGCACTGCGTTTTGTCAATCCTTCCGGCCCATAGCCTGTTTCAACCGTTACTGCTTTTCGCAATGAAGTCAGGATTACATTAAAAAACTCTATATTATCATTTATAAGCTTCTTATTGGCTTCATGAAGGCGTGCAAATTTTTCAATAGTACTTTTAAGCACCTGAGCCTGCGCTACAAGATTTTTATTATCATGCGTTTGGGTTAGCGTAATAAAGTCCTTCAGCGTCATATCGTGTGGCTGAAACGCACGACCGGCTGCATGGGTTTTTATTAACTGTTGCCGTGATTTTTCCAGCTTTTCCAGATTAAGGATTAATGTTTCCTGTTCCTTTGATAATGAAAAAAGCAAATCACCATTAAAGGCTGTTATAGCTTCTTTCTTCTGTTCTTCCAGCTGTACTAAATGGCTGTATATTTCCTGCTCCTGTGAAAGGATTGATTGCAGCTTATGGGTATTCATGAACTCCCTCCTTGGATATAAGGATACTACTGTTCTCTATCGGAATTTTTTGTCAGTTCATGAAGACTTTTTATTTGGCAGGTTAGTTAAGCTTTCACACCGGCAGATTCTAAATACTCGTGGTAATGAACTTCGCTCAATGCATCTATGTCTTTAATCTGGCAGCCAACTTTAATGATCTTGTTTTCCATTAATGTAATATTTCGCACCACACACAATACGTTTGCCCTTGCACCATTGGGAAGCAGAATATCCCCTATAACATAGCTTCCTTCTTTAAAATACCGTATATACTTTCGCTCCCTGAAAACAATGCCAATCCCGCTGAATGATGCATCAGCAATAAGAAGGCGATCCGTTTCAGGGACAAAAAGCCTGTTCTTTTTAAAAAGTTCATCTGTAACCACTCCTAACCGCTTTATCACCGAAAACATACCATCAGTCAGTGGCTTGTCGCTGTTAACCTGTATGTATCCATAGGGAATCTTGCCATGATAGAGGATAGGAACCGCTATCTCAGCAATAAGATTTTTTCTGTTTTGAAGCATATAATCCTTTGCATAAATGTCATTTACATAGGAATTGAACATTTTCTGACTTTTAGCATCGGGTTGTGCATTCATATTGGCAACAAAATACGGTATTGGACTTGCATAAAAATATTTCATTCGGGGATCAGCCATTCCCTCATTTAAAAAATATATCTTTACATACGGGAAACGTTTTTCTAAATCAAACCGCAAAATTTCCTTAACATTATCCACTTTTTTAAGCGATAGCGCCAGCGAATTCTGCAATATATAATCAGAAATAAGGTTAGTTATAAACAACACTGACTTACCAGCTCCAAGATCAATACGCTCTTCCTTCCGGGGGCTTGAAATTATCTGAAACTGTACAGGATAAAAGACATACATATCGTCAGCATCTTTTTCTTTTAACTTAAACACACCATTAACGATATAACTGTCTTTACGGGTTAATATAACACATGAATCAGGCATATTTTTAACATAGGGAATTTTAAATGCAACCGTGCCATCAGCAAAACCCATATAGACTATCTTTAAATCCCCACTGGCAGTTCTTAAAAAAACATCATTATTGGCAAAAAAAAGGGAAAATATTTTTTCAAACTGCCCTTTATCAGTTATCGTGCGTATCTGTTCTGACATGATTACCTTACATTTTTACTACTTGACCAATTTTAGTACAATTGGACTGCTTTTCAATAATTTTTTTGATACCTTTGCGTGTTGCATACAGTGATTACGCATTTATTTGTAGCAAAAATAAAAAATTTTTTTAAATTAAAGTTTATACTACTCAATGATAGAACCGTAATAACTTTATTTCATATACAATCTACCTTCTTTATGCATAAAAGTCAAATGAGTATTTTTGCTTGAAAATAACAATATTTCCACCACAATTGCTCAAGGCATGAAAGGTTATATTAAAGCAGCATATTTATATTGGCTTCTTCCGCAACCAGTTAAAAGCAGGTGCCTGACAGCATTAGATACACAACACCAGGCAAGGTTAAACAGGGGCTTACAGCACATTACATCGCTGTCAATACAACAGGAAATTACCATACTGAAAGAAGCCATTCACAAAATCAATGCCATCCAGATTCACACAAGACACTTGCGTGATATCAGCATTATTGCTTCATGTATCATCCTGGGCATCATAGTTGTTCTTTCTATTATAGTTTCATCCGGATGGCATGTATTTCAGAGCATCTATTATATACTCCAGTATGGCGGACTCCATGCGGTACTCATGCCATTAATTGTTATGTATGCGGGTACACTGACAGGAAAATCTTTATTAACGCTCGTTATGCCTTCCAATATACTTCCTGATATAATAATGTCTATTATAGCAGCAACTTCAATTATTATTGTCTATTTCTTTATATTCCCTTACAACACAGCACCGGTTACCAAACAATCAATCATTGCGTTTGTGTTTGCCATAACAGCAGTACCGTTTTCTGAGGAACTTTTTTTCAGAGGCATTATATTTTTGCATGGTGGCAGGCATTACGGGTATACTGCTTCATGGTTTTTTGCTTCATTTGTATTTGCAACCATTCACCTGCCCCACACTCCGCAGGAATTTGCTGCATACTTCATCTTCAGCACTATTTTGTGTGGTATAGTGTACAGATTTTCACTGTTTTCAGGTATTGTTGCTCATGCTTTAGCAAATTGCCTATTATTTATATTATAATATGGCAGGAAGATACAGGCTTACCATAGTACCTTTACCCGGTGCAGAATCAACATGGATAAATCCACCAGCATTGGTAATGGTTGAATATACAATGGATAGCCCAAGCCCTGTTCCAATTGTTTT
Organism: Leptospira biflexa; assembly: GCA_020721905.1. Lineage (GTDB taxonomy): Bacteria > Spirochaetota > UBA4802 > UBA4802 > UB4802 > UBA4802. The sequence continues at coordinate 35,122 of DYLU01000009.1, forward strand.
ATTCTTAGTGGAAAAGAATGGCTCAAATATCCTCTTCCGTGTTTCTTCATCCATGCCAACACCATCATCACTGATGGATAGTACCGCATATACGGCATCCCTGATAGCTTCAGGATGCACTGCACAGATATGATCGGGGCATGTACTCTTTATACACTCTATAGTAATAGTACCACCTTCACGGCTATCGTTGCGCATTAATGTAACTGCATGTGAAGCATTAATACAGCAGTTAATCACTGCCTGTGTCAATAGTACCCTGTCAATATTGACATATACAGGCTCTTTATCAATTTTATAAAACACATGTACAATCTTTGGGAAACTGCTGGTGCAGATTGTTTTGACATCATTAATAACTTCCTGCATTAATACTTTTCCAACATTTCCCTTTGTTTTACGTGATACGGTCAAAAGCTTTTTCACTAAATCCGCTGCCTGCGATGCTGAAATCATGGCTGACTCAATTGTGTGTTGCAATTCCTTTGAATAATCAAAATCTTTTTTTTCCATATAAATACTGGCAAGGTTAAGGTTGCCAATAATACTGCTAAGCATGTTGTTGAAATCATGCGCAATACCACTGGTCAACGTTCCTATTGCCTCCATCTTCTGTAACTGGTATATATGTTGCTGTAACTGTTCACGGTCATTTTCATATTTTACTATATTGCTGATATCCCTGACGATAGATAGTATAACATTGGCCCCATCAAGACTGATCAATACCAGTAGAACCTCAGCCCAGAAATCCTGCCCGTTTTTCCGCCTGTGTACCCATCTGAATGGTGCTGTCTTATTTTGCAGAGCATCTTTAATCTTTATATTTGAAAGCATTCGTGAATCTGATCCATCAGGCTGTTTTTGCGGCGATAGCTCTGCAGGATGAAGCCCAATCATTTCATCTTTAGTATAGCCAAACATTAGTTCGGCTGCAGTATTGCAGTCAATAATACCCTCCTCATCAATGATCATCAATCCGTCAGAAAATTCTTCAAAGATTGCCTTAAATTGCTTTTCACTTGCTTCCAGTGCTTTCTGTAACTGCCGCTCACGGGTGATATCATGCACCACTGCCATAATGTGCCTGGTTTTAGATATGGCAACAAGAGTAAGATGTACTTTAAGCCACATCAACTGGCCATCCTTTTTATGCGCACTCCATTCAAATGCAGTAGCGCCCTGTGACGCAGCTGTTTCAATATGCTTCATTGCATTTAATAATGTGGATTCACTATTCTGCGGGAAGGCAATTGCAGGATTTTCATTCAATAATTCGTCACGTGAATACCCAAACAATTCAGTTGCTGCATTATTGACATCAAGCACTGCTCCTGTGTGTATATCATGCAGGAAAATAGCATACGGTATTGCTTCAAATATATCATGGTAATGAGTTAGTGAATAAGGATACTCCCGTACAGTTGCAAGATTATCTTTCTGGTCATAATAATCTGCTCCAAGTAAAATTGCTTCAACATCTTTAAGCAATTCATGTGCTTTTAACATGGTACAGTGGAAATTTTCTTTGCGGTATATTACCGGCAAGACCGGCACTTCACTCCAGCGTACAATATCTAAATACAGCAAAAAATCATCATCACTGTGCATCCCCACATCAAACAATACAATATCAGGAGCACTTTCAGTAATGGATTCTTTACTGCATTCACCGCGTTCAACCAAAGACAATTGGAAGCCCTTCTGTGTGAAAACCTCAGAAATCTGGTCATGCAGCGCTTTGTTTAGCAATAATACTAAGCTTGACATTGGCACCTCATTTTAAGGCGTTTGCCTAATATACAAAATTTAAACAATTAAATCAATAAAAAAATACTAAAAGTCTATTTTATGTTCTCGGAGTGATTGGTAGGGATGTCAGGAAGTACAATAATTTGGGATTACAGAAAGTGCATACCATTTGAAAATAATATACTAATCCAGCTATCTAGTAGGTTACTATCGCTACATATCACACTAAACAATATACCGCAAAACAATGCATTAAACAAGTTAAAATACTTTAAATTTTGCTTTTACATCCAGGCTGATTAAAAGCTGAGTGTATTTGTAGGAAATCCGGGTATCAAGCGGATTATAGTAAAACCACCTGTGGCCAATTGTTAATGACAGCCACGTATTAATTTTAATGCTTATGGCATTGCGTATCTCAGTCCTCATCTGATAGGTACTATCGCCACCTTCCGGAACTGAGATAAAATTATCTATAGTAAAGGTGTACGTAAAATAATCCCGGAATGGGATCTGTATCTGGAAAATGGATTCAGCACCGTAAAGCAAATCTTTTTCAGGATCTTGCGTCTGCTTTTCAAAACCAAAACCTAATCTGCCACTGAAATAGCTATATAAAAACGATGCACCAACCGTTTCACGAAACAAAACTGGGCGCAACCCATCTTCTTTTTTTACCACCACAGTATCAACCTGAGATTTGTGATAGGGATTTATATAAGGGTTAAAGGTAAAAGTATAAAAAAGTGTCCCGCGCAGTAAATTTTGCAGGTACAGCTCATCCTGCCGCATGTAATAGATATACGGAGTAACTGTCAATCGATGGTATTGATTATAAATAGTGATATCCGCACTATCTTCTATTCCCCATTTTTTATAGGTTTGTGCTGGCATCCCGGGTGGGGTTGATTCAGTATTATTGGTTGTTACAATAGAGTTGTCATATATATTTGAAAGGTTAATATCAACCGTAAGCCTGAAACGGTTATCCAGGTATGAAAAATCGCCTTTAGTAATATTTTTATCCCCCTGTATATCATTTGTAATAACTGATGACAGTGGAGTCCACGTATTGGAATATGAAACATCACCCACCACAGCAGCTATGGTATCATAGGCTGACTGTGTTGAAACAACACGGTACATCCTGTCAGGTTCCACCGCTATACCCTGAATTTTCCCTGCTGAAAGACCCGAAAAAATGAGTGAAGAAGCGCTGCTTATTTGCTGTATCCGTTTACCACTGAGTCTGTAGGTAAAAATGGTATAATCGTTCTGAATAATCCGCTGCACATCAATGCTGGTAACCTTCCCGCTTAACGTTGTTGCAAATATATCGCTCACTGTAACAACAGCAATCTCAGCATTATAGTAGTGGCGGAGCAAATGGGCGACAGTTACTGATGATACACTGATTGGCGGAAAATTGTCAGCCAGTGTTGCTGTACCAATTTCAGCATACCGCTCCTTCCACAGATTGATCCGGTTAAGCAGGTCAACGTAGGAACTATTGCTTATCTTTTTATCTGCACCTGAAAAACTTATTTTTTCACAAACAAGGTTATCTTTCAATCCAAGCCTGATAGTATAATGACCATTTGATTTTGAAAGAGTAATCACGGAACGTCCGTCTTCCAGGTCAACACGCGGCGCATATACATCATAGTACAGACCTGCGGAATCGCCTCCGGCTATGATAAGATTAATATCAGGATATTCTTTCAAAAGCAGCATGTTCTGGTCTGCTGAAAGGCCTGATAGTATAATGATATATTTACATCCCATTTCCTTGAGTGCTGCAATAGTGCTGGTTAGATACTCAGCATACCCCGCAAGCGAAATGCTTAACATGCTTTTCTCTGCAACATCGAATATGCCTTTTGATGAAGTAATACCAATAAAGCCAATGGCACTATCATTTTTTTTGTGCACCCAGTATGGTTTAAAAATTGGTTTATTGTCTACCGTAATATTAAGGGATAGAAGCTGTGTTTTGCGGCTTCGCGATGCCAGTTCAAGGTTACGTAATCCAACAGCAATATCATGCGAACCAAGGAGCACAGCATCACACTGTAAAAATTCAAAATAATCAAGCATGACGGCACCATAGCTGTACTTTGACAGCACCCCGGGCGAAAATGCATTGCCTAAATCAATATAGCAATCAACCTGTTGTGCTGCACGCTCTGCAATAATACCGCGGGCAACGGCTAACAACGGATCAGTACCATCATCCATATCCAGTGAAAAATTGCCCTTGAGATTGCTGGTTGCAATAATAGTGAGTGTATCATATGCAACTGCACCGGAAACAAATGCCATAATAAAAATCAGGCAGGATGTAACGTAGTAACCAAGACGCATAGTTTATTTGCTTTCTTCTTTTTTTTGGTCGTCTTTCTTTGTTTCACTTGCAGTATCTTCAGCCTTTTTAATGTCGGATACACTGGCTTTCTTTATCTCATCCAGTTCTTTCTGGATTTTCTGAATGAGTACCTCAGCCTCAGCCAGCCTGCTTTTAAGCTGTTCTTTTTCCGAAGTTAATGATGTCACCTGCTTCTGTAAACTATCGATAGTAGCCTGGTATTCTATCTCTTTTTTTGCATTCTGGTTTACAATGTTCTCTTTTTCTTTAATAAAATCAACTTCCTGTTTACGGATAACTTCATTTAACCGTGCTATTTCATCCGCCATCTTTTTTTCCAGTTCTTTGTTGCGCTGATCCAGTTCCTGCAATTTAATATCACTCTGTTGCACAAAAACATCGTATTTTTGCTGTAAAGAATTGTATCGCTGGTTCCACATAGCAATATCACTATTGTACTTTGTTTGTAATGCATTGAGATCTGACTGCAATAGTTTATTCCGTGATTGCAGATTTACATTTTCCTTTTTATATTTTGCATTTTCAGCTTTCAGAACATCATTTTCGCGCATAAAGAGGTTCAGGTTTTGAGAACATACCCTGTTTTCAGCTTTCAGCTGATCCACAAGTTTTGAATCCTGAGGTTTAAGCGTTGCGCATGAAGATGCAAAAACAACAATAGCAATGACACATGAAATGCTTGCAAAATTTCTCATTAAAAGCCCTCACCTGTCTGACAACTATAAGTATATGTCCCCAACGCTAAAGGGAAGGATTTTACTTTCCATTAATACTGCAATAATCTTAAGCAATCGTTACCTAAATTCAACCTTTTTTTATCATTGCACGGAAAATTATTCAAAATAAAAGCCTTATGAAGGCTCTGACCCCATACTTCAAAAAATTTAAATAAAATACCGACTATATGGTATTTATTACTTGACAATTTTTCAGTACCAGCGTTAAATGCATTACATTCAACCTTATTGAGTGAATAATCACTCATTTTGCAAATGATCTTATTTCCTATCTCATGGTGAATAACATTTCAATGTGATATGGGGGTTATATGAAATTTTTAACAAAGGTTTGTTTTATTGTTGTTGTGCTCTTTGCCAGCACTACAGTATTTGCAGCATGGGTTTATGTGCCCATGAGTATTAATGCCCAAAAAGGTGATATTGTCCTTTCAACCAGCCCTGGGTTTATTATGGACCTGCTAGCTATTCTGGGTTGTTACTGGAGCCATAGTGGAATGGCTGTTGATAATGGATATAATATCCGCCATAATACCATGTATGTCAGCCAGATCCCAATAGAGTATAATTACATATGGTTTATCAAGACCACACCAAAACGCCTTGATCCAACAAGATTAAGCAATGGGCTTCCCGGCATTCTGACTGAAGATATTGATACCGCGTATAACACAACGCTAAACTTCCATGCCGCAGGAGGAGCAATACTTAAACCCACTGCTGCCAATGAAGCATTGTACAGGCAATACCTGATCTCTGCCGCAGATGTTTTCAATTACCTCAAAGCTTACTACCGTGTAAATGCATACGTCAATATGTATCAGCTTGACTATGCCAATTACTACATTACCGGCCGTGGCAACCATTGTTCAGGAACATGCTGGTATGCAAACTATTTTGCTGGCAAGACAATGGCTGTGGCCACAATCCCACCAGCACTTGTTACACAATGTGCCAATTCACTCTATACATCGGTTAAAAATATGGTCCGTGATGAGGCCGGAGGATTTGGTGCCTTTATCATTGATATAGAAGGCTTATTTGGCACAGGTGCTGATGAAAAAATAGCTAACCAGATCGTCAACACATTTGGTTTTGACAGGTCAGCTGATACATCTTCATACTGGAGAAATTACATTAATCAGGTAACTGCTACCGCTAATGCTCCTGACCATTTATTGCTGTCATCATATACAAATCCATCAGGGTATAATGCAGGAGTGCAGACAATTTCAACTTCATATTATGGCCAGGTTGAACCGCTTGTAATCACAGATGGCTATTACATTGAAGTCCCGTAATAGTGATTTATCCGTAAACCAGATTGAAAAAACCCGGCTTTATAAGCCGGGTTTTATTATATTTTTCCGCGCTTGCTAAAATGAAACCGTAATGCCTGTAAAACCTGTACACACCTGCCAATTTCACCAAATACAGGAATACCCGAACCTTCCGCATGTATCTTATAATCCTCAACTACATCTTTTTCACCCACAAGCCATAAAATAACTGGCTTTTTGTGGGTACGCATCATAGCGCCGATATCCTTAAAAAAAGCAGGATCATAATAACGGCTTGCAAAACATTCAACTATGATTGCATCAACCAATGGATCGTTCATTAATGCTCTAACAGCCTCTTGATATACGGTATCAAGTCCATTTTGTTCAATTGCAGGCCATAGATCAAGCGGATGTGAAGCCCCCATCCATGAAGGATATAATTTCTGAACTGCCTGCAGGGTAACAGGGGAAAGATTTGCAAGCGGAATAGTATAATCTGCCATCAAATCGGTTGTGACAATGCCTGCACCTCCGGAAAATGTCATCAGTGCAACACCTCCTTCAGGACGATAGCTTTGAATATATGAAAAGGCTTTAACGATATCAAGAAACTCATACAGATCTACAACCTGCACAACGCCGGCCTGTTTAAACGCACCAGCCTGCACCGCTGTATTACCAGCTAAACTTGCCGTGTGGCTTATTGCAGCCTTTTTACCATGCTCACTTCGCCCAGATTTTAAAACAACTATCGGCTTTTGCGTGTTTTTAACAATCTGCAAAAATTTTTTTCCATCAACAATTGATTCTAAATAGCAACCAACAACTCCCGTTTCACTATCGCCGCAAAAATAATCAAGTAAATCAATTTCATTGACATCACACTTGTTGCCAATAGAACATACCTTGCTTATACCAATGTTGTCACGTTCCAGCACCGACATCAAAAAGCCAGCTGACAGCATACCACTCTGCACAATGAGGGACACATCACCCGGCTTCATTAACGTTTTCCATTTGTCAGTGTACATGAATGAAAAGACATTGCGGGTATGGCCATCCAGGTACCCCATGCAGTTTGGACCCCAAAGCCGTATCCCATAGCTTTTTGCAAGTGCCACCGCCTCTTTTTGCAGCGCCTGCCCCTGACTGCCAACCTCAGCAAATCCGGCTGACTCAATTATTATTGCTCTGACCCCTTTTTTTGCTGCTTCTTTAATGGTATCCAGGATAAAACGCGCGGGGATAAAATAAATTAAACATTCAAATGTATCAGGAATGGATTGTATATCCGGATAACATTTCAAACCAAGCAATTTGGTGTATCGCGGATTAACAGGATACACCTTCCCGGTATATCCGCCCAGTACATTTCGCAGGATATGAAAACCACCTGTCTTTTGATTTTCACTTGCCCCCAGTACAGCTACACCATCAGGATGAAAAAAATAATCTAACTCATGCTTCATATATTCCTCCGTTAACTAGTGCTGCAAATGCATGATATATTTTGTTGCTTTTGGATAATCACCCAGCTGTTTATACAGCAAGGCTATGTCTTTAATATATTCCCGGTTGGATGGTTCACGGCTTATAGCTTTTTTGTACCATACAAGAGCATTTTTATAATCTTTCAGGTGGTGATAGCTTGCCCCAATAAAGTAATCCGATTCATATATTCCCCTGTCATAGGCCTGTTTTAAAACTATCAAAGCCTGCCTGTCATTACCCATATAGAAAAGTGCTTTTCCATAACAGAACTGCATTGAAGGAGTACGTGCTCCTGTCTTCCCGACTATCATAATGACTTCTTTATATGATCTGTTAGCATCAAGGATGGTAACTATTTTTTCTAAATGATGAGTTTCACCGGGGATATCATCTAATGCTATAAGGATAAACGCACCTTTTATATTGTTCTGCGATAATAAATACAATCCGGTATATTTTTTAATTTTTTTATTTGCAGGGTACAGCATACTGCCATGTTCACAATAGCGTTGTACCGTAGCATAATCGTTGTTTTTATATGCGTCTTCAATTTTTTTCACAAATGCCGTTTCATCTATTTTAAGGATTTTGCCATAATATACTGTGAGATAGTACCTGTAAACTTCAGGCGCATACAGGTATGATACAGCTATTGCCATACATGCAACAAGCAGTAAAAATAATTTAAATTTCATAGTTTAATTACCGGTCATTAACCTGGCAAATTCTTTGAAGCCTGTATAATTCGTCAAGAAAAAAAAGATTGTTCAACACTATCTGGTAGCTGTAACGATGGCAATGGAATACAATGAAATATATGGTATGTTAATTTTTTTAAAGCTCAATCAATAGCCCTATACCGCCAACAAGTAAAGCAAAGGCAATATTTATTATCTTTACTGCCCAAAATGCTTTTTGCGATTCGGCAAGCATAGGCAGCATGCCATGGCCGTCCTGCGAAATTGAGTTTGCCAGCAAAATACTGAAAGGTAGAGCTCCCTGGAAAAAAAGAGTAACAAAAATCAAGTGAGGCCCCGACTCAGGAATAATTCCAATTAAAACAGCAATAAGCAAAACTATAAAACTATTACTTGATATCCAATCTTTTACATTGATTAAATGTTCCACATAATGCATTGCTATTAAAACACCAAATACCCATAAAAAAATACGGGGCAAATGAATTTTTACTATATGATTATAGATATGTTCTTTTAAAAAGTGGTCAGGAACAGTAATCACTATGAAAAGAGCAAAAGCAAATGCCCCCATCAGGGTAACTTTAACCCACATTTCAGCTTTGCCTGCTATTGCCCCCGAAATTAAACCCAAAATAATGGCTATTATACCAACTGCAATCGACAACCTGTCTATAGATGGATGAGCTACATTATCCAGGATGATATTTTTTTGAAAGCAATCACATTGTTTTTCATCATGCAATACTAAATGATTCTGTGCAATATTACCAAGGATGTTCGCCGGGTTATAGAATGTATCGGTAAGCCACCCCGCTATAACTCCCACAACAAAAAGTATAGCCGTAAGGATAGCTGCCTGTTTAGGGAATAAGGCAAACATAACAAAAGTTTCATCGCCACTTGTAGCAATCATGGTCGTTACAACAGCACCAAATGACATCAAACGGTGCGAAAACAGCGCTACCACAGTAAACGCACCCAAACATCCCGGCGATGCTCCCAGTAATCCTGCAATTATATACTGCACCCACTTTTTATTGGTTAAATGTCGTGCCCAAATACCCTTTGTTTGAACATTTATATATTCAATCATAACCATCATGACAAACACAAAACCAGATATCATAAGGGATTTTAAAAACAGTTTATAAATTGCTTCCATACTTCTTCCCCCCTTTTATTACTACAAAACTACCATTTCCATAACCTTCAACAACAGGTTGTACTTCATGTATGTCCTTAAGTGTGCCAAAAACAGTCTGTACAATTTTTTCTATCGTGAAACCGGTTTGCTGTAAGATGTTTGTAAGTTCTTGGGTTCCAAAAAATGTTGCTTCTTTGTAAAATTTACTTTGATCTTTATATTTCAGGTATTCTCTGCCAAGGGGGCTATCTTCATCAACAAACCCTACAATTATACATCCCCCATTTTTAAGAATACGGTATGCTTCAGCAAAGGACTTATAAACATCATCAACAAAACATACCGTTGTTATCATAACAGCTGCATCTACCGATTCATCACCATAAGGCAATTTTTCCGCCACAGCCTCCAGTACCTTCAAACCTTTTTTTTGTGCCCTGTGACGCATGGCAGCAGAAGGCTCTATACCTTCCTTTATCCCTAAGGCTTTTGCAAAAATACCGCTGCCAATACCAATCTCTATTACCCTGCCAGTTACCGGTAGTAGCATTTTAACTGCTTCAAGCTCTGATAAAAAAGCAAAATGATTGATTGTAAACCAATTATCGTATTCGTCAGAGTATTGTTGAAATGCGCTTATTTTTGGCATGCTAAAAATCTTTATTCTAAATTACATCATTGTAACAGGAACTGCATTCCATTTCCTCTTTTGTTATCATACCTTACAACTCTTCCATTGTCAATTTTTTTTGCGTTTCCAACTCAGATATGTTTCCTACAATCCATGGTTCTATGTATAATAGATAAACAAATCATTAATCGACCTGTGATGTGTTTCTCTTAAAAAAGCTTGCGTTCATTAAATAAGATATAAAAATCATAAAGATATGGACTTGACAAAATTATTAATGTACAATAAAAATGTGAAGGTTTAGTTAATTATATGTGTCTGGAAACAAAATGGAACTTAAAACATATTATTCATATAAAGACATACTAAAGCTGTATTTGGGAAATTCAATTGAAATAATGAAAAATATTCCTGATGAAACAATAGATATGATATTTGCTGACCCTCCGTATAATTTATCAAATGACGGGTTCACCTGCCATGCCGGTAAGCGAGTTAGTGTTAACAAAGGAGACTGGGACAGGAGTAAGGGTATAGAAGAGGACTATCAATTTCATTTCACCTGGATACAGGAATGTAAAAGAATACTGAAAAAGACCGGTACACTATGGATTTCAGGTACCTATCACTCAATTTACGCATGTGGATATGCATTACTTATGCAACAATGGCATATTATAAACGACATCTGCTGGTATAAGCCAAATGCTTCGCCTAATTTGTCTTGTAGAATGTTTACCGCCAGTCATGAAACCTTGCTATGGGCAAAGAAAGATAAAAAAGCAAAGCATACATTTAATTATGATATAGTCAAGAAAGGTAAATGGGGGGACATTTTAAAGAACCCGGGAAAACAGATGCGTAGCGTGTGGGCAGTTACCACACCAAAAAATTTTGAGAAACGATTTGGTAAACATCCAACACAAAAACCTGAGGCATTATTAGAAAGAATTATACTGGCAACGTCTTATGAAAATGATGTAATAGTAGATCCTTTTTGTGGAAGCGCAACAACTGGCGTGATAGCGCTCCGCTATGGAAGAAAATTTATTGGCATAGATAATGATAAAAAATATCTCGATACCATTGCTATACCACGATTAAAATATGAAATAGAAAATAACGACAATCTTTTCTCTATTAATAAATATAAATTAGCTAAATAAAATGACCATTGACAGTTTATTCAATATTTTTATAAATACCTTAAAGAATACTTTAAAAACATGGGATTATTACGTTAACTGGGATAGGATAGTAAAAAATATTGAACCAATTGAAAAAGAATTAAATTTGCTAAATTCATTAATCGGAAAAACTAATATCAAAGAAGAATTTATAAGGTTAATGAAAGAATATCCAAATATTCTAAAAGCAATTCCAATACTTTTAGCTATTCGGGAAGATAAAATTGAAGTATTAATTGATGTGAGAAATTTTATTTATGAAAGGTATAATCTCAATAAAACAGAAATCACAAATAAAGAAACAAAACAGCTATCAGATTTTATAATTAATTCCGGATTAGGAGAGATGTTAACTAATCGTAAAATTAAAAGTATAGTTGATTACGTACTTGGTGTAGAAGTTGGTATGGATACCAATGCTAGAAAGAACAGAGGCGGAACAATAATGGAAAATATTGTTGAAATGCATATAGCGGATTTATGTAACACTATGGGGTACGATTATATAAAACAAGGAACCAAAAATAAAATTAAGGAAAAGTGGAATATTGACATTGTCATTGAAGAATCGGAAAGAAGTATTGATTTTGTTATCAAAGGTAAAAGCAATAAGTTATACTTTATAGAAGTAAATTTTTACGGAGGGGGCGGTTCTAAATTAAAGGCAACTGCAGGTGAATATAGAAAAATGGCAGAATACTGGAAAAAACAAGGATTTGTGTTCATTTGGATAACCGATGGTAAAGGTTGGAAAACCACTGTTAAACCTCTAAAAGAATATTATGATGATGGAAATTTTTTACTAAATATTAGTATGTTAAGTAATGGATATTTAAAAGATATTATTGAATAGAATTCATATCTCCCTTTGAAAAATAGTTTAAAAAATTAACTCAAATATAAGCATTTCTTTTCACACCAATCCTGGAAATAATCTTCTGCCATAAATTTATTTTTCTCAACCTGTTATGCATTTTATACTTAAACCAAATGTTTTTATTACCTTTCAATTACATGGTATTTTTCACAATATACACATGCATTATATGATTTTCACTATATATACCAAAAATGTTTTTTTAAGACAGTCTTACAAAACATGGAATACTATTCCTTTCCCTTTAGGCATAGTGGGCAAGCCATCATTAAATAAAAAAAATAATTTCTATCTTGAGTTATCAAAAATTGATAGATAGTCTATTAATATAATTGTCAATTTTTTAAACATCATTTGTAATATATTATATTTAGTATAAAAATTTGAATTGACAGAATTACTGGCTAAAATAATCTACATATAATCTGCTTCACTATATGTATAGCAGATTAAAAAGGGGGGTTATGGAGCAGAATACTGCAAAGCTGGAAGATTTCAAAAGGATTTATCCGGAAAAGTTTCTTCCAGAAGAGAAGATTTTTAGCCACATTAACAGGGGCGACCGAATCTTCATTGGAACAGCCTGCAGCGAGCCCCAATATTTAGTTAATGCACTGGTTGAATATGTAAAATCGTACCCCAAGGCATTCTTTGATACAGAAGTCATCCATGTGTGGACATTAGGCGTTGCACCCTACGCTGATGAAAAATTTAAACAAAATTTCCGACATAATTCATTTTTTATTGCAAACAATACCCGTGATGCAATAAATCAGGGTATAGCTGACTACACCCCAATTTTCCTTTCGAATGTGCCCAATTTACTGCGGAAAGGCATAATTGAGATTGATGTTGCACTGGTTCAGACATCATTACCCGATGATCATGGTTTCCTCAGTTTAGGCGTAAGTGTTGATATCGTAAAAACAGCGGTGGAAAGTGCACGGCTTGTTGTGGTACAGGCCAATAAATATATGCCACGTGTTCACGGTGATGCATTCATCCACATTAAAGATGTGGATTTTATTGTTCCGTATGATGAACCAATACTGGAATTCACAACACAAACCTCTGATGAGATTTCTAATCGGATTGGTAAATACGTTTCACTTATCATTCAGGATGGTGATACCATACAGGTTGGTTATGGCAGGATGCCCAATGCTATATTGAAGCACCTTATCACCAAAAAGAATTTGGGTGTTCATACTGAATTGCTTACCGATGGAATTGTTGAATTGATGAAAGCAGGTGTCATAACCAATTCCGAAAAAACAATGGACCGGGGGAAAACAATTGCTTCTTTTTGCATGGGGACACAAGCTACTTACGAATATATTCATGACAATCCGTCGATTGAGTTTAAAACCATTGATTATACCAACAATCCGCTCATCATTGCGCAGCAACGCAGAATGACTGCAATAAATGCTGCACTGCAAATAGATTTAACAGGTCAGGCTACAGCCGAATCATTGGGCAAAACTTTTTTTAGCGGCATTGGTGGCCAGGCCGACTTTATGCGAGGTGCTGTACTTGCCCCTGGTGGCAAAACTATCCTTACCCTTCGTTCAACCACAGACAATGAACAGGAATCACGTATTGTGCCGTTTATACCGGAAGGTGCCGGCATTACACTTAATCGTGGTGATGTCCATTATGTGGTAACCGAGTACGGGATAGCCTATATCCATGGGAAAAACATCAGGGAACGGGCTATGGATTTAATAGCGATAGCTCATCCCAAATTCAGGCCATTGCTTATAGAAGAAGCCAAGAAAAATGGTCTCATTTACCGTGACCAGGCTTTCATACCAGGTAAAAAAGGCGAGTATCCAGAACACCTTGAAACATACCGTACCACAAAGACAGGCATCAAGCTTAAGTTGCGTCCTGTTAAGATCAGCGATGAAGAACTCTTAAAGGACTTTTTCTATTCACTTTCCGACCAGAGCCTCTACAGGCGCTTCATCTCTACACGCAAGGACATGCCTCATGAGCGTCTTCAGGAGATGGTGGTAATTGATTACACCAGGGAACTGGTGATTTTAGCTGTGATTGAACAAAACGAAAAAGAAGTTGTGGTCGGCGTTGGTCAGTACGGTATACAGGAATTTCAACATTGGGCAGAAGTGGCATTTGCTGTGCGTGATGATTATCAATATAAAGGCATTGGTCAGGTACTGTTATCATATCTGACTCAGATAGCAAAGAGAAATGGTTTGCTGGGATTCACTGCAGAAGTGCTTGTGGAAAACAAGCCCATGCTGCATCTGTTTGAAAAAATGGGGTTCAATATAGAAAAGAGGAGTAGCGCAGGAGTATATGAATTGAAGATGGAATTTAGGGGAGATGAACAATGAAAGCAAAAAAGGATAGTATTGTATCTTTATTCCAGCCCAAAAGTGTTGCAATAGTTGGCGCTTCATCCCAACCGGGCAAAATTGGGTTCAGCATCACCCGAAATATTATTCAGGGTGGTTTTAAGGGGAAAATTTATCCAATAAATCCAAAAGGTGGTGCAATTTTAGGCGTTGATTGCTACCAAAACATTTCAAGTGTTAAGGATGAAATTGACGTAGCAACAATCTGTGTTCCTGCAAAATTAGCATTTGATGCGGTTAAGGAATGCGCTGATAAAGGCGTAAAACATGTTCAGATTATAACCTCAGGATTCTCTGAAGTTGGCGAGGTTGAACTGGAACACAAAATTGTGGAATATGCTAATTCCAAAGGAACACGAGTATTGGGCCCAAACATCTTTGGCGTTTACTCTGCATCAGGTAATTATAATTCAACATTCTCTGCCACAGATATTTTACGAGGCAATGTTGCTATCCTTACCCAGAGCGGCGCATTGGGAATAGCAATGATAGGGAAAACTGCTGTTGAAAACATGGGATTATCAGCCATCGTTTCCTTAGGCAACAAAGCAGATATTGACGAAGCAGACTGTTTGGATTTCGTCATGCGCGATCAGGAAACAAAAGTTATTTTAATGTACATTGAAGGCGTAAAAGACGGCGAACGTTTTATTGAAGCAGTCCGTGAAGCAACAAAGTTTAAACCAATTGTTGTATTAAAATCAGGACGTTCAAAACGTGGTGCAATGGCTGCTGCATCACACACTGGTTCACTAGCCGGTTCAGATGAAATATTTGATGCTATTGCACGGCAGACAGGTCTCCTTAGAGCCGAAAGCTTACAGGAAGCATTTAACTGGTGTAAGTTTTTAGCATATTCACCACGTCCCAAAGGCAAAAATGCTGTTATTGTTACCAACGGCGGCGGTATTGGTGTTATGGCAACTGACGCATGTGAAAAATATGGTGTTGATCTGTACGACGATCAGCTTGTCCTTAAAGAAGTATTTGGACCGGCAACACCTGACTTTGGTTCAACCAAAAACCCGGTAGACATTACCGGCGGAGCAAAAGCTGCAGATTATGATCTGGCACTTACCGCACCAACACGTTCTGAAGACATGCACTCAACTCTGGCATTATATTGTGAAACAGCTACATTTGATGCCGAAAACTTAGCTCCAATGATAAGAGATACCTACGGCAAGCATTTAGCCAGCAGCAAGCCTGTTGCATATGCAATTGTTGGCGGCAAAATGGTTGAAGATGCAGTTATACAGTTAAGGAAGATGAATGTCCCTGTATTCCCTGAGGTATATGAAGCTGTATCATGTATGGGTGCTTTGTATAAGTATACCACCATGTTATCCGAACGTGATGACAGTGTAGAAGATGCTCAGATTGACATAGCTGCTATTAACAAGATTATTGATGGCGCACTTGCTGACGGAAGAACATTCCTGCTTGCAAACGAAGGCCAGGCCGTGATGAAAGCCTCCGGCGTTATGATACCAGGCGCAGGTATTGGCAAATCAATAGACGAATGTGTACGATTGGCCGAGCAGATAGGTTACCCGGTTGTTATGAAGGTTGTTTCCCGTGACATCTTACATAAATCTGATGCTGGCGGCGTAGCACTGGATATATTAAACAAACAGGAAGTAATGGATGCCTATGAAGCCATTATGAAAAACTGCAGGGCATATAGGGAAGATGCAGTTATAGATGGCATTGAGGTATGCGAAATGGTGCAGAAAGGTGTTGAACTCATCATAGGTGCCCGCAGAGACCCACAGCTTGGTCCCATTGTCATGTGTGGTCTTGGTGGTATTTATGTTGAGGTCATGAAAGACGTTGCATTCAGGGCAGCATCAATCAATAAGAAAGAAGCACGCTCCATGCTTTCTGAAATACGTTCATATCCATTACTGCTGGGCGTTCGCGGTGAAGAGCAGAAGGATATTGATATTGTTGTTGACACCATTATCAAAGTTTCAACAATCATAAGGAAGATACCGCGAATCACAGATATTGAGATTAATCCTGTCGTTGTCTATGAGCAGGGCAAAGGCCTTAAAGCTGTAGACGTCAGGATAATAATTTCTAAATCGTAAGTGAGGTGTAATTATGAATAAAATAGTATTTGCGTGTACACGAAGAAGCGCCGGAAAAACAACCATATTCACTGGTCTGGCAAAAGCAATGGGCAAGGAAGTGGCATATATGAAGCCCTTTGGCGATAGACTGATATACAGAAAAAAACGGTTATGGGATTATGATGCTGCACTGCTAACGAACCTTTTTGGCTTAGAAGAAAATCCGGAAGATATGACCATTGGATTTGAACATGCCAAACTGCGCTACGTGTATGATGAAGCCAGGATTAAAGAAAAACTTCATGAAGTGGCAAAATCTATTGCAAAAAACCGTGAAATTCTCTTCATCGAAGGTGGAAAAGACTTAGCCTATGGCGTCTCAGTATATCTTGACCCCATAACTGTTGCAAAATCACTTGATGCCAGGCTTGTTCTTATTGTTGGCGGCAATGACGATGTCATCATTGATGACATTACACTTTTTAAGAAGTATGTTGATACAAGCAATATAAATTTTCTGGGTGTAATAATCAATAAAATTCATGACTTAGAAGATTTCAAAAACACCTATGCTGAAAAGATAGAGAAGATGGGAGTCAACATTTTAGGGATGATTCCTTATTCTGCTGATCTTACCTACTTTTCTATGGACTATCTGTCAGAAGCATTATTTGCAAAAGTAATAGCTGGTGAAGCTGGTTTAAATAAGGTTGTAAAGAATGTCTTTCTTGGTGCAATGTCAGTAAATGAAGCACTGAGAAATCCTCTTTTTAATAAGGAAGGCAAGCTCCTGATAACCAGCGGCGACAGAAGTGACATCATCATTTCTGCACTTGAAACAAATACTGTTGGCATCATTTTAACCAACAATATTCTGCCGCCTTCAAACATCATTTCAAAAGCAGCTGAAAAGAACATCCCACTGCTTTTAGTTTCAAGCAATGCATATCAGGTAGCAGGCCAGATTGACAAGATGGAAGCTTTATTAACCAAAGACAATAAGGAAAAGATTTCATTGGCTGAAAAGCTGGTAAAAGAAAATGTGAATGTTTCCGCTCTATAGATGCAAATGACATGACAGTAAAAAAAGGGGCTTCTAAAAGCCCCTTTTTTTCATGTATTATAATTGCAGATTATTATGTGCCAGTAAAAGGCAGCAATGAAGATTTTGATTATAGACATCATTGCCTTTATGTTTAAATACACGTATGACAGGTATGACACTGTAGCAAATAAGTAACTGCTTATCAATTAATGTTTTGCTTATATAAAATACCTTGACAGGGCATAACGTTGTTATGCTATAGTACGTACAGTATATACAATTATTCATGTGCATAAGGTATGGCAACACCTTATATGTTACAAAATATGTACGATAGCTCTGTGTATCTGTGCCAGGAACGTATCTGGCATCAGATAATTAATACAGCCTTCAACCGGGGATTTCAGCCTGCAGGTACGCGGCTTGACTATTATTATGAGTTAGATCTGATCTGGGATGCTGATACCACATTTATGGAAAAGATATTTATGTCTATCATGACACATGCACGCTGTCTAAACTGGAATAAGTATAACTTCAAAGACAGGGAAAACCAGATAGTATGCGATGAAGACTGTAGCGAACTGCTGTATATTTTACAGGATATCCTGCCTCAGGATTTAAAAGATTTTTTTTCCAAAGGCTCTTTCAGAATTTGCTGTGAATAATAATTAAATTTATATCTAAAGGGGGTACTTGTATGGCCATTGTAGAATGGAAAAAGGATGAAAACATAGCAATTATCACCATGAACACTGCAGAAAACCGCCATAATGTGATATTTGCACAGGCCATGTTGCAGGCTCTGGATGAAATTGAAGCTGATAAGGAAATTAATGGTATTGTCCTTACATCAAGTGATGCAAAAAATTTCAGTTTAGGTGTTGATATTGAATGGCTGATGCCGCGCATGGCGGAAAAAGATTTCAAGGCAATTAAAGATTTCATGTATGGCATGAATCACGTGTTTAAGCGCTTACTGCTTATACCCATGCCGGTTGTTGCAGCCATCAATGGACATGCTTTTGGAAATGGTGCAATTTTGTCCTGTGCATGCGATTTCAGATTCATGCGATCTGATCGTGGTTTTTTCTGCTTTCCTGAAGTTGATTTAGGAATCCCATTTTTACCCGGGATGATTGCCTTTGTCAAAAAGGCTATTCCCTACTATAAATTTAATGAGATGAAACTCACAGGAAGGCGCGTGGGAGCACCAGAGCTAGCTCAACATCATGTGATTGAAGAAGCCTGTGCCAATATAGACGAACTCATGAAGGAATCAATTACGTTTGCAAAATCATTCAAGAAAAAACGCGGCATTTTTGGCGAGCATAAAAAAAGGCTTCACAAACATATAATTGAAGTTATTGATAAAGAAGACCCAGAGTTTATTGAATCATTGTTTCTATTTATTCAGGATTAATATTTCAAATTAATATTAATACTAATAACCCTCGCTACAGTAAGCGAGGGTTTTTGATATAAAAAGATTTCTTTGACATATTAATCTTCATTCATTCATTATTTTACGGTAACTATCGCACACAACACTATATCTTTCATCACCTGCTGATTTTATTAATCCCTACATGTTCCCAATCTTTCATCAAAACCTCGGAGGGGTGCCAAAAACTATTATCATAACAGCGGAACATGACCCTTTACGCGATCAGGGTGAAATGTATAACCTGTTTTTGCTTGAAACTGGCATACAGGCAAAGGGGATGATACATGGATTCCTGAATTAAAGCTACCTGATACCAGCCGCTCTCACCATTGCAGATATGGTCTGCTGTATTGCTGGTAAAAAACGTAACACATAAATGAAGAATATTTACACTTTAAAATATTCAAGCATTGCTTTCAGGTGCTTGGCCATTGAAGCTAAATTTTCAGCACTTGAATTCATTTCTTCCGCTGTTCCTGCAACATTTTGTGTTAATGAATTAATCGTGTTTACAGAATGCACTATTTCATCAATTCCACTCTTCTGATCCTGTACCGACTGAAGTATTTGTCGTGACAGGCTTTCTGTCTTATCCCACATCATTTTTGTATCATTGAATATCTGACTCTGCTCGCGAATTTTTTCCCCCATCTTTTGTACATCACTGTTAACCGATTTCATCCCATCAATAATGCGTGTTATTGCAGCTACCGTGTTTTCGGTTATTACCAGTCCTTGCTGAATCTCTTGCTCATTGGTTTTTACCAGTACATCAATGTCTTTTAAGCTTTGTCCAATCTGGTCAGCTAATTTTGTAATCTCGTCTGCTACCACTGCAAAACCTTTTCCCGCATCCTCGGCGCGTGCTGCTTCGATGGCAGCATTCAGTGCAAACAGGTTAACCTGATCCGCAATCCCCCGTATTATCTGTGCAACATTGGAAATACCACGTGAGCTTTCAACAATCTTCCCCATACTGCTATTCATCTGCTGCAATGCCTGCTGCCCCTTTTGTGCATCGGTGCTTATATTTTCAGTTCTTTGCGCTGACTCTTCCATAATAATTAAAAAAGAAAAAATTGATTGCGACAATTCATTATGTATATATCAATAATCTCATCTTTCCCCTTCATATAATCCAATGTATCAATGCTTCCTTCACGTGCCGCAACTGTAACTAATTCTATACCTGTATACAGATAATTTTTCATATCATTGACAATAGCTGATGCGTTTATTTGCATTTGCTGTCCATACTCATTAATACGTGCTTTAAACACAAACAGTAATGAAAATGATGCAACAAGCAGAACAGCCAACAATACCATAGAACTTATAGAAACAGTAAGGGCATTCTTTAATGATCCCCAAAAACTTATATTTTTTTGCTTTGCAAAGCCCAGTAAATCCTTGATAAAATCATTATCAGCTATAAATTTTCTGATTGGTATCTGAGGAATAATCATCATGACAAAACCAACCGCAACCAGTATACACGCACCCACCACAAAACATACCAGTATGGTTTCAATATCTATTTTTACAATCCACATTCCTGCAATAACTATAACAATACTGGATAGCCAGAAACATATAGCAATAAATGATCTCATAACCGGTAAGGCAAACAGCCGTTCTCTGATAAGTATCCTGACGTTTGTATCAATTTCCCTATCTTCTTTCAGCGCATCAGCCATCTGCATAAAAGGTTTAAACATATATTTTTGCACAGGAGGGAATACCACCAGGGCAACCACAGCAACAATACCAATTATTATTAATATATAATGGAGCTGTTGGGCAGGGATGTCAGTTAATAGAATAATGGCAATAATGGCCAGGGGGATAATTATACAGTATTCAACAAGGGTGGTATAAAGATAAAATCTTTTCATGAATGCACGAATAGCCCCCTCCATTGCAAACCTCCATTATTTTTATATTGGCTATCCTGATTGATTAGAGAATCAATATGAAGTTTTGTCAATATTTTATTTTACCCTGATATATTCAATTTCAGCTTTTGTATTTCCGTTGCATACAAGAATATAAATACCGGGAAATTTCAGCAGATCATGTTTTCTTGTATTAATCTTTCGCGCCACAAGTTCCCCATCAATAAACAATGAAAGCGTTTTGCCTTCACTGCGCAATTCATACTCATGCCATTGTGTAGTAACATAGGGAATTTTATAGCCACACACATCAACTTCTTCAGGCATTAATGTTATGACAGCAGCAAGCCCTCCATAGCCAACAACTCCAGCAAGAATGACATCCCCGCTAAGCAAGCGCCCTTTTACCCTGCACACCATGTTCTGAAAGCTTCCGGTTTTTTTATAAAGGCCGCCCTTCCCATCGGAATTGAGCTTAACAATATTTATATCTTTAAGTTTGGTAAAACTTATAGACGTTTCAGAGCCAGCATACAAATGTTGCCAGCCTTTCGGCGTATGGGAATCAATCCATTCATTAAAAGTTTCGTCAATAGTAAATGTTTCTTCATTTTGAGCGACAGCTCCCGTAACAGGTTCAATGCGCTCTAAAAACTTACCAAACATCCATCCCCTGCTACCACTCATTGATACCACCCTGTACCAGTAGTCGCGTACATCGCCAATCTGTACTGAGTCCATTGAGCGCTCTAATTGAATAACAAATTCACCTTTATTAAGTTTGCCGGTAATTTGTCCTTGAGTACCGGCTGAATCCCGCAGGTTGACATTTTCGCCTTTACACCTGAACAACCGGTAATACTCTGCACTTGAGTTATACTTATTGCAAAAATTCTGAAGCATTTCAGTAAGCTTTTCTGAATGCCCTTTTAATTCAATCTTTGGATTTGCCACCGCTTTTAATACCATATTTATAAGCGATGTCATGTAAGTAGTTTCAGGATAGCGTTTATAGAACTCCATAACTGGATTAATAGTACCCGGCTGTTTGCTCATAGTAAATTGCAGCATATCAAAGTCTATTGATTCTATGTAGCGACTACCAGGATACAATGACACAAATTCGTCGTATAATGTGCCGCCCATGGATATATAACACCCGGGATCAGTAATAAGTATAAGGTCAACCCCTGCCTTTTTATTTATTTCTTCTAATTTAGTTTTGAGCCTGGATTTAATTTTATTGCTTTTTGTCTTTTGTATTTCAGCGCACTCATCAGCATAGTCGTCATTCAATTCATTAATAAATCCTAAAAGCGCTTTTAACCGATAATAATATATACGTTCACCATCTTCATAACTGGAAGTTTTTGCAAGTGTACTGAGCACCTTTAAAGCTCTGCGATAGTTACCGTTATCAATGTACTCAATAGCATTATCAATGGTTGCCGGTTTTGAGGCTTTATATACAATTACACCAGCTATGGCCACAACGATAACTGCAACTGCTATTAATTTTTTTGACATATATTCCTCACCATGGATAAACGTTGTTCACCATCATTGCTAAAAGTTCATGTGCCCGCTCAACAAATATACCGGTGCTACCTGCATCTGCCTCATTGAAGCCCTGACAATGAAAGCGATAGTTCATGTCAGGGGAATAGATCACAAAAGGAACAGGATCGCTTGAATGTGTACGCAGGCTAAGTGGTGTGGGATGATCAGGCATCACCAGAACTGTAAAATTTCCGTAGCGATTGAGCTTATTCACAACAGGGCCCACCACTTTTGCATCAAAATCCTCTATTGCTTTAAGTTTATGTTCTAAATTTCCTTCATGCCCGGATTCATCCGGTGCTTCAACATGTAAAAACACAAAATTTGCATTTTTCATTGCATCAATACAGGCCTGCGCTTTTCCGCTATAATTTGTATCAATATAGCCTGTTGCGCCTTCAACATGAAGTGGGATAAGTCCGGCTGCCCTCCCAATACCATGTATCAGGTCAACCGCTGCAATGGTATGCCCATGTAACCCAAACCGCGTTGACAGAGGTTCCATCTTTGGACTAAAACCCCCTCCCCACAGCCAGATTCCTGTTGGATTGCCCCTAAACTTTTGCTTTGCGGCTGCAATTTTTGTACTGTGAGCCATAGCCTCCGCTGCTTTTTGCATGATGGCATTCAGCAGATCGCTGTTTGGCCCTTCAGGCAGGTATTCATGAAATTTTTTTCCCTGTATATCATGAGGTGGCGTGGTGACTGGCAGCTGGCCGTTAAAATTGCGCACCACCATAATATTGCGATATGATACACCTGCATAAAATTCAACGCCATCCATGTGTATTGCATCTTTTATCACATCAATGACAACCATTGAAAATGCTGAATCAATGTGATCTGCAGCAAAGTCTTTCATGATATCATGTTCAACAGTTACCATATTACACCTGAATGCAA
Source organism: Leptospira biflexa (assembly GCA_020721905.1). GTDB lineage: Bacteria > Spirochaetota > UBA4802 > UBA4802 > UB4802 > UBA4802. The sequence continues at coordinate 58,620 of DYLU01000009.1, forward strand.
CATCACAAGGTCCTAAATTAATCCCCATATTCAGTGCCTCAAGCGGTGCTCTGCCGGTATAACAGGTAGCGGGGTCATAGCCAAACACCGAAAGGTTTGCAACATCACTTCCCGGCGGCATACCATAAGGTACAGTACGGGTAAGACCGCATATACCATTTCTTGCCAGATAATCCATGTGCTCGGTTTTAGCATATTGTAATGGCGTTTTATTACCCAACTCTTTGATTGGATAATCAGCCATGCCATCGCCAATCAGTATTGCAATTTTTCGTTCACCCATAGATTAATTCCACCATATCTCCTGTTGTTACGGCTAAATACCTGCTGCAATCTTTTTGATTCATACATATCTCAATAAACCCGCTGCTTCCCGGTAATATGCCAATTGCACTGTTGGGCACTTGAGCATACGTTTTACAGTGGTTTAAAGCATAACGCCTTTTGCCAGCAATTAATGTGTGCAATTGTAATAAGTATCTGTCATTTGGCAATGACAAAATGCAATTACCAAAATTGTCAATGTGCATTATTTTTGCATAAACTCTATCGCTATTAATTTCATACCATGGGAATGTATGGTGTACATAATCTGTGCACTCCCTGCGATGTATGGCATCCAAACCCTGCAAAGCTAACCGGGCAGCTAATACAGCAAAAATGTCTCTGCCATGAAAAGTTGAAGAAGCTTGTTGAAACTCTTGAGTTTCCACTGCCCATACTTTTATGCTATGCTGATTAAAGCACCCTGCTATTCCATTATCCGGCATAAAAAAATAGTATCTGCCATCATCTACCAGTAAAATATTTCGTTGCGTTCCTACTCCCGGATCTACAACAATTATAAAAATTGTATGAACAGGAAAATAACTGTATGATGTTGCAAGTATATATTGAGCATGTTCTATAGAATAAGGAATAACATGGTGACATATATCCACTACAGGACCAGTATATCCATGTGAATATATAACACCTTTAACAACGCCAACATAAGGGTCTTCAAATCCAAAATCCGTAATAAGCGCTATGATCATAAATACTCCGGTTTGTTACCTTACTTTTTTTGGTAAACAGATATATTCCATACACTCTTAACCTTTTTGTCAAGATATTGCATGTGTTTGATGTAAAATTTTATTGTGCAGGTTTTAAAAAAAAAGGATGATGATTTAAGTTGTCGATTGCACGGGTTCTTGCATTTTTTTTTGGACAATGTAGTAGAAGAATTTTCCGCATTTTTTATTACGTGAGGAACAAAAGGATGATTATTATACCGATAACTATCGCTATAAAGGATACGCATGTGAGACAGGAAGCATATTTGACATATTCTATGTAACATTATACCGGGGACCACACCCGGAAATAGTGAAAAAAGCATTTCAGTAACACTGAGATACGCAGTACACTTTATCATCTTTCCACACGGGCTTTCATGTAGCGCCTGGGGTATGTCTTCACGCAGGATATGTGTACTGGTTAACTATCGCAAAAGTTTTATAAAAAAATATTTTTTTGTACAGTGAAAAAAAAGCGGCTATAAACAATGGTTCCCATTCCCTTCATGAATTATTTCAAAAAAGTTTGCCACTATACTACAAAAAAGGCTTGAAATTAAAGAGTTAAAGTATTATAATCATATTGAATATATTCAAACAGTTTATTTTCATGTTTACTTATAATGTATGGAAACAGTTATAGATAAAATCCAGTTCAGGCTAAACCAGAGCAGGGAAAAAATCAAGCTGGCTTCTATTTTCCTTGAAAAGAAGAAATATTGTGATTCGGTTTTAGCTTCTTACAGGGCAATTTTTTACGCTATCCGTGTGTTTTTAGTTGATAAAGATATTGATTCAGACGATCCGGACAGGATTATTGAAATATTTGAAAAATATTTACAATCTGCATTATTTGTGAATACAAATATTATTGAAATTGCAAAGCGATCAAAAGAGATCAAGGATTATGCTGTTAATTCAAATGGTCATATCCAGTATGAACAGGCTCAAGTAATGCTTAACAATGCAACCGCAATTTTACATGAAGCCCAACGGTACTACTCACATTAACCACTTTTCCATTGGGAACCATCATTGAAATATTCCTTTTTCCATATAGGAACACTTTTTTTTAATTCATCAATAATAAACTGCGATGCATTAAACGCTCCTTTCCGATGCATGGCAGTAACAATAATTACTACACTTGCCTGCCCTATATCTACCCGGCCTAACCGATGTACCACTATGCAATCATTAATAGTAAATTGTTCTGAAGCCTTCCGCATGATTGTATTAAGCTCTTTCATTGCCATGGATTGATGCGCTTCGTATTCTAAGTATAATACTTCCCTGCCATTGTCAATATTCCGTGGCCTGCCAATAAAACATACCACCGCGCCATCGGAAGGATTGGTGCATTGTGCAAGCAATGCATCCACATCAATTGGCTCATATTGTAAGGTACAGCGCATCATAGAGGAATCAACCTCCTCCTACGGGAGGGATAAGGCCAACAACATCATTTTCATGAATAACCGCATCAGGGGAACAATACTCTTCATTTATTGCTACAAATATAGTTTTGGCTATACGCTTAAATTCCTGATTTGAATGCGCTAAAAGGCGCACCAGATCAAACACTGTTATATCATTTTCTATATCAAATTGTTTTTCCCTGAAGCCTAACACTTCAGCTGCTTCTGCAAATGCCTGTACCATAATTTTCATAATTTTTTTATTTTTTTTTGGTGTTTCGTTTTTTCATAAAAAGATAATGTTTCACATAAGGGTGAAACATCTCCGGAACTGTTGTCAGTTCTAATTCATCTGAGTGATTAATAATCTGGCTAACAAGATTTTTTGTCAAATCCTCCTCAGCAGAATCTATGACAGTCCTGAAACGTTTTACCACCTCTTTATCAACAGCATCAACAGAAAGTTTATTCATAACTGCACATAATTTCAAAAGATTTGTTTTTCTTTTGCCTTTTGCTTGTGGCTTTTTTGAATCCTTCTTCAATGGCATGAGACAATTACCTCCCAAAAATAATCTGCAATGTTAAAAGTATTCTATATTATGTAAAGATTAATTTCTAAAAAAATATAAACAATAATCATCTTAAAAACCATGTATTCCTATAATATAAAAATTATGGAAAAATATGGAATACCTCCATCAATTCTTATACCATAAAAATTTTAAATAATAATTTCTGTTTTAAAAATACTCTTTTACCGAAATATGTA
>DYLU01000062.1 GCA_020721905.1 Leptospira biflexa
GGAAGAAGTATTCCATGATAGTTGAGTGGGTATAAAAAAATAAAAAAGGGGTCAGCATTAATTAATACTTGCTTAATAATTTATTATTGAATACATTATGAATGACTTAATTAAATAAAGATGATTATTTTATTACAAATTAATTTTAAATTATAAAGAATAATACTTTTTGAGGAGGAAGGTAACATGAAGTCAAAAAGACAAATTGTATTATTTTTTATAATAATGGGTTTGGTTATAACGCTTGGTGGTATTAAAATGATTACTCAAGCCCGTAAAAGTTTGTTTTGGCCGCATACCGAAGGCATTAGGATTTCAGATTTCTATGAAAAATCCTGATATCCCCGATAATGAATTATTGCGATTATATCCTGTTGGGAAAAAGGTTACAGTTTATTATGATCCTAAAGATCCAACATACTGTTTACTTGAGCCGGGTATATCATACCAATCATATATTGCATTTATTATTGGTGTAGTATTTATAATAATAGGTATTGTTATAGCTGTAGTGTATAAACCCGTTAAACTAACGCAGTGAGGTATTGAACGTGATAACAAGAGAAGGTTTTATAACAAGTGTTATGTATACAGCATCTACGGGTATTGTATATTTTCCGTTTGTGAAGAAAATTTTAGCAAAAGAAAAACACTGGGATTTGATTATACTAAAAGCAAAGTCAATTACGGCGCAAAATATATACGCTATGGTGGAACAGGGTTTTAAAGAAATGGGTGGAATTGAACGTTTTGTAAAAAAAGGGATGTACGTTGTTATAAAACCTAACATTGGATTTAACTCGTTGCCGGAGCGTGCACATACAACAAATCCCATGCTGGTTGAAGCTGTTGCTGCTATGTGTAAAAAGGCAGGTGCTACTGTGGCAATAATGGACAGACCCGTTCATAACGCGCGGCTTTGCTATAGGTCAAGTGGTATTGAAGAAATAGCAAAAAAAGTTGGTGTAGACTGTGTGTATATGGATAGAGATAAATTTAAAACAGTCAAAGTCCCCGGGGGGATTAATTTAGATACACTTGATGTGTATGGGGACATACTTGAAGCTGATTGCATTATCAATATGCCAATAGCAAAACATCACAGCGCTGCGGATCTTACACTTTCCATGAAAAACTTAATGGGAGTCATTGGTGGTAACCGTGGTTATTATCATATAAATCTGCACAGGAATATAGTGGATTTCAATAAAGCAGTAAAAGTACATTTAATAATACTGGATGGATTGCGAATTTTGACAAAACATGGTCCATTATCAGGTACCCCTGCAGATATAAAAAAAACTAAAACAGTGATTTTTGGCACAAATCCGGTTATAGTAGATGCCTATGCGGCAAAGCATTTATTTGGCATTGAACCATCTTCCATTAGCTATCTTAACCTGGCGGCACAATCAGGTATGGGTAATATTAATGTTGGTGCATATTCCACAATAACAAGAACGGTATGAAATCAAAACACTGGTCCATATACAGAGCAATTGGTCAGCTTTTGTTATGGTTTGTTTTTGTTGCTAGCATCATATATCTGCATGATCCAGTCTCTGATGCAGGGATAGGATTTTATCCTTCACTTTCTATACACAGTATAACAATTGGATACATTGCAACTCATGCAGTCAAGTATGCAGTGTTGGGGTTGTGTTTATTTATTCTGACTTTTTTGCTTGGGAGGTTTTTTTGCGGATGGGTGTGTCCGTTAGGCGCAACGATTGATGCTTGGGATGCTTTGATACAACCAAAAGAAAAAGTAAAAGTAAAAACAAATATTACCAGAATCAAATTTATAATATTGTTAAGTTCAGTGCTTACGGCTTTTTTTGGTTTTACTTTGTCGGGATATATTGATCCAATTACCATTGCCTACCGTGCATATGAATTCTTCCTTTATCCGTTTGTGTCATTCATGGGGTCAGAGCCTCTCTCGTGGGTGTTACCCGGATATCAGGCACGGGATTATCCGTTTTATTACTACAACTGGGCATGGGTTGCAGTTGTATTCTTTATTGTTTTGGGGTTATCTGCATTTTTCAGGCGGTTCTGGTGCAGAGTGTTATGCCCGTTAGGTGCCATGTATGCTATAGCTTCTTATGTTTCATTATTCCGACGGGTTGTTGATACAGATAAATGTATTCATTGCGGAGCATGTGTTAAAGGTTGTCGTATGGGGGCCATAACTACTGACGGGGTTGGTACAATAGAACAAGAATGTATTAAATGTTTTGATTGCCTTAAAAACTGTAATTATAATGCTGTTTCCTTTACATTTTCAAGGTTATCGAAAGTTAAAAGCATTGCGCATCCTGGCAAAGGAATCACCCGAAAAGATTTACTTATTGCAACAGGATCTTCGTTCATGGTTGCCGCCAGTAAAGTATCGCTTTTTGCAGCATCACACGATAGTTTCATAATTCGCCCACCAGGCGCATTGCCCGAATCACAATTTTTAGATGCATGTATCCGGTGTGGGCAGTGTATGAATGTTTGCCCTACGAATGCACTTCACCCCTGCATTACTGAAGCTAATTTTTACGGAATGTTCACTCCACGCCTGATATCACGTATTGGGTACTGTGATTTTACCTGTACACGCTGTGGTCAGATTTGCCCTACCGGGGCAATACAGGAACTATCGCTTACCAGTAAACAAAAATTTGTTATTGGTACTGCATATATACTGCATGATATATGCTTACCGTGGTCAGAACAAACAAATTGTATTGTTTGTGAAGAAGTGTGCCCGGTTGCTAACAAGGCTATAACATTAGAAAAAAATATTGTCAAAAATAAGAATGGCATATACCTTGAAGTGTTGTTGCCCATAGTTCATGAAGACAGGTGTATTGGATGTGGTATATGTGAAAACAGATGTCCTGTGGGTGGACAGGCGGCCATTGTGGTTCGTAAGCCAAAGCTTAAATTTAGGGAACATTATGGATAATAGGAAACAATATGAAGCTATTGTAGCTAAAAAATGTACCTGGTTTGGGATGATAATCAATATCCTGCTGACAGGATTAAAATTTGTTGCTGGAGTGTTTGGACACAGCCAGGCAATGATTGCCGATGCTATACATAGTTTTTCTGATTTAACGACAGATATTGCAGTACTTGTAGGCATTAAATACTGGGCAAGCCCTGCTGATGAGGATCACCCCTATGGGCATGCCCGCATTGAAAGTATCGTTACTGCATTCATTGGGGTGGCACTCTTTGTGGTTGCGTTTGGTATTGCATATAACGGAATTAAAACTGCATTTGAACCGGATATTAAAAGCCCTGAAGCAATTGCACTGATTGCTGCGTTTATCTCGATTATAACAAAAGAATGGTTGTATCACTGGACAGTAAAAAAAGGAAAAGAGATTGATTCATCATCTGTAGTGGCAAATGCATGGCACCACCGATCTGATGCGTTAAGTTCAATACCAGCGCTTATTGCTGTTGCCCTGGCAATGGTACATCCAGCATTAGCGTTCTTTGATCATATTGGTGCTATTGTTGTGTCAATATTTATTATAAAAGTATCATGGGATATCCTTAAACCGGTTATCATGGAATTATCTGACAGGGGAGCTCCACAGTCTCAGGTTAATTCAATTGATGAAATAGCTATAAATGTAGCTGGCGTTAAAGAGGTGCATAGTATTCGTTCGCGCCGTGTTGGCAGTGGTTATTTTGTTGACCTGCATGTACTTGTTGATGGCAATATGTCGGTACAGGATGGTCATGATATTGCGCGCACTGTAAAGCATGAGCTTTTAGATAAAGGTCCTAAAGTTCTGGATGTTATTGTACACTTAGAGCCGTATCAAACTTCTTCAAAAAAGAATAACACTTGAAAGAATATACTGTAACAATTCGCTTTTACGAAGAACTTAATGACTTCCTGCCAAAGGATAAAAAAAAGGTTGCCTTTACTCTATGCTGGAAGGGAAAGCGCAGTGTCAAAGATTTAATAGAATCCTTAGGTGTTCCTCACGTTGAAGTTGATCTTATACTGGTCAATGGGATTTCGGTTGGATTTGATTATATTGTTCAGAATGATGATTATATCAGCGTATATCCCGTATTTGAACGATTCGAAATCAGTACTACTACGCGCCTGCGGCCTCAAAGCCTGCGCACACCTGCCTTTATCTGTGACGTCCATTTACGTAAGCTTGTTAAATATCTACGTTTGTTTGGCTTTGATGTTTTATATGATGAAACATGGGATGATAAGGATCTGGCACAAATAGCAGCGCAGCAAAAGCGTATTTTACTTACTCGTGACCGACAGTTACTGATGAGAAAGATTGTTGATAGGGGATTAATTGTCCGCAATACCAGCCCGCAGAAGCAAATAGCAGAAATTCTGGATAGGCTGGATTTGTGGGATAGGGTAAATCCATTCAGCCGGTGCATGATGTGTAACGGGAAAGTTGCAAAGCTTTATAACAACACTGAAGAATTTGAGAAAGAAAAGCCACGAATTCCCCCTGGCGTACTGAGCTGGTGCAATAAATATTATAAATGTACACAATGCGGCAGAATATACTGGGAAGGAAGTCACTACGAAAAGCTAACAAAAAAAATTGAAACAATAATAAACCAAAAATCTAATACATAAAGATAAGAAAATAAGTATTCACTGCGATAAAATAATAAAGGGGCACTATGAAGATTGTACTTGGTTATTGTGTTGAAAAAGAACACAGTCATGATTATTATATGACGTTACTTCCTGTTGGTCTTGTTTCTATTGGTGCCTATCTTTCGCAGAAAGGGTATGATGTAACATTAGCTAATTTTTCCAAAAAAAACAATGAACAAATATTGAAAGAGATAAAAACTATAAAACCACACATTATTGGCTTTTCTTTGTATACGCATAACCGCTTTTCGACATTTGCAGTAATACAAAAAATCAAAAAGGCGTTTCCACACAGTGTTGTTGTCCTTGGCGGCCCGCATGCCACGTTCCTTTCACATGAAATTATTAAGCGCTATCCATGTATTGATTATATTGTGGAAGGTGAAGGGGAAGATGTAATGCTTTTAATTGCAGATGCAATAAAAAAAGGCAAACCAATAAAAGAAAAGATAATAAAACAAAATAATGCAAATATTGTTGCATTGCCATATCCTGCAAAGGTTGCAATTAAATTTTCAGGTGTAAATATCAATGAACAATTTAAGTATATCATAACCTCACGTGGTTGCAGCTTCAACTGCACATTCTGTGATTCGCCATCATTTTGGGGCCGGAACATCCGGTTCAGAAACATTGATGATGTTATCGATGAACTTGAGGTATTATATAAAAAATATGGAATAATTTATTTTTCAATACGGGATGATAATTTTACAATCAAAAAAGACCGTGTACAGGAACTATCGCATAAAATAATAAAAAAAAAGCTGTATATGATGTGGAACTGTCAGGGACGGGTTGATACTGTTGATGAAACAATGCTTATTTCCATGAAGAAGGCAGGGCTTGAACATATACAGTATGGTGTTGAATCAGGTTCAGAAAAGATTCTTTCTTTGTACAATAAAAAAATAACTATAGAAAAAATTATGAATGCTACTGCAATGACACGGAGGGTTGGAGTATATCTTTCAGTGTATTTAATGGTTGGGATGAAAGGGGAAACATACGCTGACATAAAAAAAACAAAAAAGCTGATTGCTGCCATGCTGCCTGGTGATTGTGTAGTGTCGCCTGTTGCATTGTATCCTGGTACAAAACTATATGAACAAGAAAAACAACGTGGTGTTATTGACGATAGTATCTGGTTTAAGAAAAAGGATGCAGGGATTTATCTTAGAAATGAACCAATTATACAGGAGTGGATAAATGATTTATTGCTGCATACATACAATTTACGCAATACGGCATGGTATAAGGCAAAAGATTTTGCCTTGCATAGAAAGGTTACGGATGATTGCTGGGTGACCGATATTCTTGAGGGTGATTATTATCTGGATAATGAAATGTATCCTGAAGCATCGCATGTATATGCAAAAGTAATGAATGCAATGCCTGATAATCCATGGGGGTACATGCGCTATGGCAAACTACATTTTGCCATTAGCGACTTTGAAACAGCAATGGAAAGCTTTTTTGAAGTAACAAAAATTGTGCCAAATTACTATGGTGGCTGGCTGAAATATGCACAGGCCTGTGTAGCTTTAGGGATAAAAGATAAAGCACGTGCTGCAATTACTAAGGCAATGGAATTAAATACATATGATGAACGTGTACGTTCGTTACACACTTGGTTGCATAAAAAATGAATAATATATAATTTAGCCACCTTTGGGACTGTTGTATTAGATTTCGTAAAAAAAATTGTTAAAAGTGGTAATTGTTAAAATATTTTTTTTACAATTTTTTTTATTCAAGCGTATTAATTATATAAATAGTCAGTATTTTTTTTAAGGCACAAAATGATATATTAATTCCGTCACCAGAGATAGGGTAATATAATCCAATTACTGTGAATTAAACAGCATTTTGAGGAATTAGTACTGATTAAATAATGCATATTACAGAATAATTTAAACAATGTCCATAAAAGCCAACAAAAATCAAATAAAAGCAATTAATTCGGAAAACGGTGCTCATCTTGTCATTGCATCCGCCGGAAGTGGGAAGACATATACTATTATACAGCGAAGTATTGCGTTAATCAATAAAGGATTGTGTAAACCTGGTGAACTGCTCTTGCTGACATTCAGCAGAAAAGCAGCTGATGAACTTAAAAAAAGGATAATTGCAGGGCTGGGCAATTGCGGAAATGACATTGTTGCTTCCACATTTCATGCTTTTTGCCTTCAGTACATTATTAAAAAAAATTTGAAACAGGTAACTGTTATTGATGAAGAATCGTCAGAGAAAATTATTAAAGATATAGTTGAAAAGCATGTTGAGAACTTTCATGGCATTCCTTCATCAGTAATTTACAAATTAGCGTTAAAAAATATACAAACCATGAACCTGCCGTATGATATTTATACTGCAATCAAAACTATTAAAGATGAATATGCACAGTATAAGGATGTACATAACGTTATTGATTTTGAGGATATGATAAATAAGTCCATAGATTGCTTGTCTAAAGATATATCGTTAAGAAATACAATACATAAAACGTTTAAATTTGTGATGGTTGATGAATTTCAGGATACTTCGGAAAATAATTTTAAACTTTTAAAATTGCTTTTGCCTGAAGAAAGCCCCAATGTTTTTATGGTTGGCGATGACTGGCAATCAATTTATAAATTCAGAGATGCCAACATAGCGTATATTGTTAATGCAAGAAAGTATTTTGATAACTTAACAGTTCATTCGCTTAACAGTAACTATCGCTCAAAAAAGGAGATAGTGAAGCTTTCCAACAGGCTTATTGCTAAAAACAGATTCCGATCGCGACGCTTCGTTAAATCAGTTCGTGGTAGCGGTGGCAAAATTTATTTTGTCAAAGTTGACTCGTTTGAAAAGGAGGCACTGGTTGCAGGAGCTATCGCACAGCAATATGAAAAAGATTGTTCTATTGGTGTGCTGTATAGAAATAACTGGCAGGGCACGTTTTTGCAATCAAGAATGCATACAGATAATAATATAAGGTTTATGACCATACATGGGGCAAAAGGTCTGGAGTTTGACGTGGTAATACTATGTGGAGTAAAGGATAGATTATTTCCTGATCCGTATACTGATATTGAAGAAGAACGTCGGCTGATGTATGTTGCCCTTACCCGTGCAAAAAACTGCTTGCATATACTGTACCATCCTACATATAGTAACACAAAACCCCAATTCGTTGAAGAATGTGAAGCATATTTGTAATTTATTCATTTAAAGCATACACAGTACTATAACTTTTTAATAATACAAATGAAATGAAACGTTTGATAAGCAATGGACCTGATATTAGAAGTTAAAAATCTTTATAAATATTACCCGGGCGTTAAAGCTGTTGACGATGTTAGTTTTGACATTCCCCGTGGCACATGTTTTGGATTGCTTGGACCAAATGGTGCAGGGAAAACCACTACCATTGAAGTTATTGAGGGAATTCAAAAACCTGATCGCGGAACAATACTGTATAAGGGAAAACCTCGTGATCAGCACTTTAAGCAGGAGGTTGGTATTCAGCTTCAGCATACTGAACTGCAGCAGTATCTGACCGTTAAGGAAATACTTCTGACTTTCAGAAATTTGTATGCACGCAGAGCTACAATGAATGAGCTTGTTTCATTGTGTTATTTAGAAGAAATACTGGACAGGGATAACAGAAAAATATCAGGCGGGCAAAAACAGCGGTTACTTTTGGCTATAGCTCTGGCAAATGATCCGGAGCTTCTGTTTCTGGATGAACCAACCACAGGCCTTGATCCTCAGGCGCGGCGACATGTATGGGATATTGTGAAATCAATAAAAAAGAAAGGCAAAACCATCATACTCACCACGCACTATATGGAGGAAGCCCAGACGCTATGTGATATTGTGGCAATTATGGATCGCGGTAAAATTATTGCCATGGATTCACCTATTAATTTACTTAACCAGCATTGCCGTGGAGTTACCATTACGTTGCCTTCAGAAGTTGATGAAAATATTTTACGACAGATGAGCTGTGATTGGTATAAGGTAAACCACACTATTGAAATACACACTGAACAACCGCATAATTGCCTGAGGATTCTTATTGATAACGATATTGATATTACTGGCATGGTAGTGCGCTCACAAAATTTAGAGGACCTGTTTTTAAAATTAACCGGAACGCAATTGAGGGCTTAACAATGCTATACAGAATATGGACAATATTTATTGCACGTACAAAAGAATTTTACCGCGACAGGTCAGCTCTGGGATGGAATATCATCTTCCCGCTTTTGATCATTATTGGGTTCAGTGTTGTATTCAGAAGCGAATCATCGCCGGTACTCAAGGTTGGTATGGTTACGTTGCATAATAGTGAAGCCAGGAGTGCCGGTAACACACAGTTAAATGAGTTTTTGAAATTAAAATACATTGATTTTATTGAGTTTTCATCCAGGGAAAAAGCTATTGACAGTTTGCAAAAATTTAAAATAGACATGCTGCTGGATCTTAAGCATAATACATATTATATAAATGATTCATCGCCAAACGGATATATAGCAGAACAGCTTCTTAAAGGCGCAGGTACAACCAACACATTCTTTTCCAAACTTTTGTTTAAGGGTAGGGGGATCCGCTACGTAGAATGGCTTTTTCCAGGCATTCTAGGCATGAATGCAATGTTTAATTCATTATATGGTGTAGGTTATGTCCTGGTAATGTATAGGAAAAACGGCATATTGAAAAGATTTAGTGTTGCACCTGTCAGGCCATTTGAGTTTTTAACAGCGCAGATACTTTCGCGTATGTTTGTTATGCTTGCCACTACAATTGTAGTGTATATTGGGACAGTTTTATTGTATGGATTTACGTGCAAGGGTTCGTTATTTACATTATTAGTAGTTTTTGCATTGGGTGGCTTTTGTATGATTTCACTTGGGCTGCTCATTGCGTCACGAAGTGACAGCCAGGAGTTTGCTGACGGATTAATTAATATTATTACATGGCCCATGATGTTTCTTTCAGAGGTGTGGTTTTCACTGGAAGGTGCACGCCCCTGGGTGCACAAGGTATCACAGATTTTGCCGCTTACGCCTATAGTGGAGAGTGCACGTATGGTGATGAATGAAGGTGCCACACTATATGACATACGCTATTATATATTGTATTTGATTGCGGTATCAGGTATATTTTTATTATTGGGATCATTTCTTTTCAGATGGCAACGGAAATAGCAGTTTTATTACGCAAAATTGAAAAAAAATTTGAGTTGAAATATAATTGACATTATAATTACGTTTTAAGTATTGTCATTCCAATTCTTAGTAGTTCATTTGTCAGATAGTTACGGTGGATGTAGCTCAATGGTAGAGCCCTGGACTGTGGATCCAGTTGTTGCGGGTTCGAGTCCCGTCATCCACCCATTTTTATTTTGCGCCCGTAGTTTAGTAGCAGGATAAAATGTTTGGAAAACATTTTAAAAAATTTATTTTTTTTACAATTAACTCGCGCCCGTAGCTCAGCTGGATAGAGCGTCGGACTTCGAATCCGCAGGCCGCAGGTTCGACTCCTGCCGGGCGCGCACCATACAGTATATTCACCATGCAAAATACTTACAGTGAATATGATATATTTCACTATACCCCGGATGAAGTAGACTTCACTATACACAATCCTTATTTACAAGAAATACTACAATATAAAGATAAGCACCTAAATGAATACCAGTACTGGAACGTGCGCTATGAACTGATAAAAAAGTATGCGTTTGCTGTGCCAACATTTCAGGTGCTGTCTATTATACAGGAACTATCGCCCATCATTGAGATAGGTGCAGGTAATGGGTACTGGGCATATATGCTGAAGCAAATGGGTACGGATGTGCTTGCATTTGATAAATATCCACCGGATGATGCTCTGTATCCGTTTGTAAATCACTCTGATAATATGTGGTTTGACGAACAATGGTACGATGTTCAGAAAGGGGATGCACTAAAAGCAGGACATTATCCAAATCGAACACTCTTTTTATGCTGGCCACAGCCCCAAAGTACCATGGCGACAGAGGCATTACAGGCTTATAAACGGGCAGGGGGTCATACTGTAGTTTTTATTGGAGATATGATTGCATGTGCTGAAAACAGGTTTTACGATATGCTTGCAGGGTATACGTTAAAGTTAAAAAAACAGGTTTGGGGATTTAAGTATTTTAATGAATTTATTGCAATTTATTTATTATAATAAGCATTAAAAAGAACATATGCACAAAAAATAAAATATGTAATAGTTATGATAATACGAGTGCATATAGTTTTACCGGCAAGCCATAAGTAGGTATAAAAAATAATGTATGTTTATAAAATGAAATATATTATTGTTGAAATTGTTTTAGTTGGTAATATAATGGTTTAGTAGTAGTAGTGCTATTAAATTTTACTATATCATTTTTTTATTATGTTAAAAGAGGATTTGCACATCTATTTACAACCAGGACGGTGTATTGACAGCGATGATCCTGTAGTAATTGAATATGCTCATACAATTATAGGTTCTGAGTGCAATATAGTACAAAAGGCAATTAAGCTGTTTCATGCTGTCAGGGATGGTATACGTTATGACCCGTATTCACCATTTTATAAGCCGGAGCATTATCGCGGCCGTTTTGTATTGAACCGCAAGCGTGGATACTGTGTTTCAAAAGCCTCTTTATTATGTGCTCTGGGCCGTGCCTGCAATATCCCAAGCCGTGTAGGCTTTGCAACAGTTAAAAATCATATAGCAACAAAGCAGCTTTTAGAAACATTAGGAAGTAATATATTTGTTTATCATGGTTTTACTGAGTTTTATTTAAATGGTAAATGGGTAAAAGCAACTCCTGCTTTCAATAAGGAATTATGTCTGCTTCATAAAATATCACCTATTGATTTTGACGGCGTGAATGATGCAATTTTCCCCGAATATAACTCTGAACAAAAACAGTATATGGAATATATTGAGTATCATGGCAGTTTTGCAGATATACCTGTTGAAACAATACTTGAAGCATGGAAGAAGCGTTATGGTAAGGAACGAGTTGAGTTATGGATTACTCTTTTTGAAAAGGATTTTGCCGGCCGAAACTTTGAAACGGAAGAAATTGTAAAATAGCCTATGGACACCTCGCTTGTTTTTGATATTTTGCAATTTGCAAATTGTGATTTTGTTATTGTCGATACTTCCTTACACATAATCCAATCTAATAATTCATCATATGTTACTAAACATATAACCGAAATATTTCCCTATTCGATAATTGGTAATGATGTACATAATTACTTTGAAAGGCTGAAGAGCTATAATTCAACGATAATAACCGATGGTCCATATAAACATATTCCCTATAGTTTCTCACTGCATAAAATAACGTTTAATAAGCGCGATGTACTGTTAATTGTACCTAAATTTAACCGGAATATTCCTGATATAATGAAAAAAATATATGAAGATTTGTATAAGTTACAAATCTTTGATGAAGATGCCGGCAATTTTGCTGATGTATTTAACTATATTTTAGATACAACACTAAAAGTTACAGGAATGGATTGCGGTGGAATATATATAATTGATCCACTAACACGGGAACTTAATCTTACCTTTGCAAAAGGAGTAAACACAACCTTTTTAGAAAAAGCTTCCCTATATACTCCCGATAGCTGGAACTATCAGCTTATAATGAAAGGGCAACCGCAGTATATTGATTATACCGCAATGAATTTATCTGAAGAAGACTTCAGAAAAGCTGAAGGAATAAAAGCAGTAGCTACAATTCCAATACTATTTCATGATTCTGTCATTGGCGCTATTAATATTGGCTCACATTCTACCAATACAATTCCTGAAACCATTCACTCATTGCTTGAAGCTATTGGGCAACAGGCTGGTGTTATTATAGATAGATTTTTAATTAAAAGTTTAGTGGCACATTCACAATTTGCTGATGTTAAAATAAATTCTTTTCATGATATAGTTTTTCAGGTTGATAAAGATGGCATCATTCGTTATGTAAGTTCAAACATAAATAATTTCATTGGGTTTTCTCCTTCAGAGATGATTGGTAAACCTTTTGCTGAATTTATATTTTCTGAAGATTTGCCATTGGTATTGGAAAGCTACGAAAGGGTTAAAAAGAGAATTATAGAACCATCAGAATATCGCTTAATTACCAAAGATGGGTTATTCAGGTATGTATTAACCATATCAAAATCACATTATGATGAACAGGGTAATTTTTTAGGTCTTTCAGGTATTGGCACTGATATACATGAAAAAAAGTTAGCCGAAATAAAATTAAAAGAAAGTGAAGAAAAATTTAAAACATTAGCAAATTCTGTATTAACTGCTATTTTTATAATTCAGGATAACATACTGAAGTGGGCTAATCCTGCTACTGTCGATATTCTTGAATACTCTGTGGATGAGATTGTTGGCAAACCTTTTTTTGCATTTGTTCATCCCAAAGATCTGGAATTAGCAAAAGAAAGAGCGGAAGCCCGCCAACGAGGTGAGGATGTTGTCAATCGATATGAAGCACGAATAATTACTAAAAGCAATAAGGTCAAATGGCTATATTTTAATATTGCAACTATCCAATTTGATGGACGCAATGCAATATTAGGATCAGCTATTGATGTAACTGAAAGAAAGCATATTGAAAATGAGTTGAAAACTTCTGAAGAAAAATTTTACAAGGCATTTTATTCAAGCCCCATTCCAATGACTATAAATACATTCAATGATGGAGTTTATCGGGAGGTTAATGAAGCAGCATGCCAAACATTTGGCTATGTACCTCAAGATTCTGTTGGCAGGTCAATATTTGAATTAAATGTATTTGCTGATAGGGAAGGGATGAAGAATTATATACATACGCTAAGGACAAATGAAAAAGTTAAAGATTTCCAGGTAACGTTTAAAACAAAAAGTGGGTTGTTAAAGGATTGTATAATAAATTCTGATATCTTTGTTTCTTCAGGTGAAAAACTGGTTATAAGCTCAATTATTGATATTACTGAAATAAAGCGTAGTGCTCAAATTATATATGAACAATACAAAGAATTACAGAAAGTCAATAATGATTTAATAAAAACAAAAGAAGAACTGACAGCGCGCAATATTCAGTTATTTGAAGAAAAAGAACGCTTTAACAGGGTACTTGAGTCAATTAATGATGCAGTTATAGTAACGGATAAAAAAGCGGTAATACTACTGGTAAATAATGCAACCTGTAATCTTCTGAATAAAGAATATCATGAACTCATCGGAAAAGATATTATGACTATCCTGGATCTGGATTGTAAGCAATCTGTTAATTTTACGTTTAATACTATAATTGAAATATTACAGCAAAAATCGATTTCAAATGAATGTATACTGCATGTTGGTGGCGTTTCATATAATATTGAATTATATATCCTGCCATTAAAAGACCAGATGAATAATATTACTGGAACAATCGTTGTTTTACGCGACATAACACAAAAGAAAATAATAGAGGATCATATTGCACGGACCTCAAAATTGGAATCAGTTGGACTTATGGCAGCAGGTATTGCTCATGATTTTAATAATATACTTA
Source organism: Leptospira biflexa (assembly GCA_020721905.1). Classification (GTDB taxonomy): domain Bacteria; phylum Spirochaetota; class UBA4802; order UBA4802; family UB4802; genus UBA4802. Next base: position 14,232 of record DYLU01000062.1, read on the forward strand.
CATCAATTGTTGGGAATCTTTCTATAGCAAAAAATAAAATACATGAGTCGTCAGAATTGTATCACTATATTAACGACGCTGAAAAAGCGTCATTTAAGGCAAAAGAGCTCACACAGCAATTATTGACGTTTGCAAAAGGAGGAGCTCCAGTAAAGAAAGTCACTTCTTTAAGTACTATGTTTAAAGACATAGTTACTTTTGTCTTGCGTGGTTCCGGAGTTGAATCTAAGTTCATTATAGATGATAATCTCTATAATGTGGAAGTAGATGAAGGACAAATCAGCCAGGTTATTCAGAATATAGTAATTAATGCCCGGGAAGCCATGCATGATCATGGTCTGTTAAAAATTTATGCTCAGAATGTAACTGATGATGATCCCGTTAAAGCTATCATTGGTAATGGTAAATCTATAAGAATTTCAATTGAGGATAATGGTCCGGGAATACAAAATGGAATTATTGAAAAGATTTTTGATCCATATTATACTACTAAACCACGTGGAACAGGATTAGGATTAACGGTGGTTTATTCAATTATTAAACGACACGGTGGATATATCTTTGTTGATTCACAACCAGGTAGGGGAGCACGATTTGATATATATCTTAGAGCAACTGAAAAAAATATTGAAGTTATAGAAGACGAGGGCAATGAAATCTCTGTTATTGGGAAAGGTAAAGTTCTGGTTCTGGAGGATGATGAAAATATTCAGTTTATATTACGGACCATGTTAGAAGAATTGGGTTATGAAGTGGATATAGCCTGTGATGGTGATGAAGCTTATCAAAAATATTTAATAGCAAAAGAATCACAGCATAATTATTCATTTGCAATCATGGATTTAACTATACCAGGTAAAAAAGGTGGCAAAGATACCATAACACAGATTCGTAAATTAGACAACGAATTGAAGGTAATAGTTTCCAGCGGGTATTCAAATGATCCGGTTATGTCAAATTATAAAGATTATGGATTTAATGGTATTTTACCAAAACCATACCGATTTGATGATTTAAAAAGAATTATCACCGCAATTGAAGCTAAAGAAAATATGTAAAAAAATTTTTAAAAATTTTGTATTAGAGCTATCTATTAAAGAAAGGTTTTTTTTAAATACCAAAAGTTTACTTGTTATTTGTGTAAAAAAAACTTGACACATTTTGAAGCAAAACATAATTGAAACACCTGTTGTTCATATTGGTTGAAAATGTTCTTTTAAACCACAGGTCAGGGCAATTTTTTATCATCAGGGTTGCTAGCTCAACTGGTAGAGCACCTGACTCTTAATCAGATGGTTCCGAGTTCGAGTCTCGGGCAACCCAAATTCCGCTACGCATTTTAAATTTAGCTTGAAAAATTTGCTTGATTTTTTGATATTGTATTTTAGTATGCGAGCGTGGCGGAACTGGTAGACGCGCTAGACTTAGGATCTAGTACCTTAGGGTGTGGGGGTTCAAGTCCCTTCGCTCGCAATAAGCGGGAATAACTCAGCGGTAGAGTGCAACCTTGCCAAGGTTGAGGTCGCGGGT